>QNXU01000008.1 GCA_003973485.1 Bacteroidota bacterium
GCAGCAGCCGAATCATTCAATGCTAAGATCAAAGCTTTTCGATCTCAGTTTAGAGGTGTGAAAAACGTATCTTTTTTCCTTTACAGACTATCAAAAATCTATGCTTGAAAATATCTCCTCCCCAGATTTTCAGATTGATCCGAAAAAAGTCCCATAGTTATATTTCAAATAATTTCACTATTTATACGGGGAAATTAAAGTTGAGTATGAAATGTATAGCTTTATCTAAATTATAGAGAGCAAGGAATTTATAAACCTTTAACAGAAAAAAGCCACAATTGCGTCTCCTGTTCAGCATTAAAATTATCATCCGATATGAAAATTAAGCTTTTGCTACCATCAGGGAAATCTGGACCGAATGTCATCCCTTCAATATTGTCAATTCTCTGATTAAAAGCAGAAAAGTCCAGTATCAAGCTCTTTTCTACTGAAGTATACTCTTGTCCAATTAAAGAATTAATTTTCTGTATGTCAGTAGCATTTGTTATATCAACTTCAAATAATTTCACAAAGTTACCTACCCCTGTTGTATAAGATCTTTCCAATACCCACAACCTATTTTCATCTATATACATAATTTCAGGTACTGAATTTATAAAAAAACCTGTTTCAGGATTAGGTTTAGTCTTTAAAGAACTAATCTGATAAGCATATTGATCAAGAACAACACCATTTTTGATGTCTTGCCTCACTAACCTAATCGGATATGTATCACCACCAAACCCTGGCACTTCCCCGTCTTCCTTCAATGGCAATTCATTGGCATACCAAATAATGCTATCATTTTCAAAACTTAAACTTTCAAATCCACCGTTTTCTCGAACGCCTTTCTTGCTACTAAACCTAAAAAGATCGGGTACTGTAATGGTATTTATCACCTCTCCCCTTCTATTAATTTCCCAAATGTAGGGATGTAACCATTCGTTCGTCCTTCCTCCTTCACTAGTATAAAAGTATGAATCGCTAGAAGCCCTAAATCGAATAGACTCAGGATCAAGTTCATTTGTTTCGAATAAATCACCCTCTTCGTTTTTCAATAGAATAGTTTTATTGAATTTATGACTTTTGAAGCTGTCCTGACTTATTATTATCTCCATTTCATAAAACCTTGCCGGGGAATACTCAGAGCGGTCATCTGATATCACCACGAACGTATTATTAGATATATAATCAATAGAGGATAGTCCACCTACAATGGTGCTGTCTACCATCCTATTACACTTAACAGTTGTTTTATCTAGAAATTTGATTGAAACCTTGTCCTCTGATTTATTTGAATCAGTTTCTTTACATGAACTCAATGCTACTACCAGAAATAAATAATAAGAAAAGTACTTAAACATAAAATTGAATGACAAGAAAAAAGTTTATGTAAAATTAATATAAAATAAATGGCTGTAAGCTTTTAAATGCACTTTTTAAGTCCAACTCCCAATATTAATACTTATATCTTCAAAATTAAACTTGCAAAGTCATAGGTATTGTCAAAAAAGAAGTAACTTTGTGAAAATTAAAATTATTATAATGAATAAAGGAACAGTAAAATTCTTTAATGATTCAAAAGGATTTGGATTTATTATTGACGAAAGCACACAACAAGATTATTTCGTACATGTATCAGGTCTAATTGACGACATTAGAGAAAATGATGAAGTTGTTTACGAACTTCAAGACGGAAAAAAAGGTTTAAATGCAGTGAATGTGAAATTAGCTTAATTGATAAATATACATTTTAAGATCATTTAATTGAATGAAGGTTTCTCAAATTTGGGAAACCTTTTTTTTTGTTTATTTTTCAATTGACAAATTGTATTTAATCAAAACATAGCTCAATTGAATCAGTTTAAGTTAAAAAAATAATATATATGAACTGGAACGATGTAATTAGATTGGCTAATAATGGAAGTCCGAAACCGCCAAAGAGAGTTGAAAAAACAGATAATGAGTGGAAATCTATTTTAACAGCTGAAGAATTTCAAGTAACTAGAAAGAAAGGTACTGACAGAGCATTTTCTGGAGAATATTGTGAAGCACATGAAGCTGGGCAATATGCCTGTAGATGCTGTGAGACTACTCTTTTTGATTCTAGTCTTAAATATGATTCAAATTCAGGGTGGCCAAGTTTCACCGAGCCAATGGAAGAAAATATAATTAAATATGAGAAAGACGTTAGTTTTGGTATGGTGAGAGTTGAAGTTTTATGTAATGTTTGCGATGCCCACTTAGGTCACGTTTTCCCAGATGGTCCAGAACCAACAGGTTTAAGATATTGTATCAATTCATCTTCAATTAAACTAATTAAATAATAAATTTTGTGATTTTACGCATGCCTCACCCCCATCAAATCCAATTCAGGAATGTATTGTAGATTTTCTTCTTGGATAGAATCTGGTACAAAAACGAACTTTTTATCAAATATCTGATCCAAGATATAATAACTTACCCAATATTCATTATTCAATTGAAATAACTCAGGTTGAATTGGTTCGATTCTGGCATAGCTCTGCTCTTCGATTTTCTCAATCATGTGGCGTAGAATTGAAGTTTCCTTTTCTTCACTTCCAATTTTCCCATAACCTTTCGAAGTGATCATGACGGTTTCTAATTCAATCATATTTTTATTGATGAGATACACATCCCATTGAGTTCCGCCATCTTTTTCAGATTGCGTTATTACCAATTCTACACCGGTCACTGGTGAAAAATCAATATCCTTTTTCATAATTCTTCTAATAATTTCATTTCAAACAACTCTGCAATATATCCCTTCAATTTATTACTGACTTCTTGCATATCCTGTATCTCACCTAATTCTGCTTCCATGGAAGTGACCGCTTTATCATCAATTCCACATGGAATAATATTTTTAAAATAATCTAGATTTGTGTTCACATTAAAAGCAAAGCCATGCATGGTGACCCACCTACTTGATTTTACTCCTAAAGCACAAATTTTCCTAGGATTTTTAGCACCCTCTTCATAATCAATCCAAACACCTGTTAAGCCTTTTATTCTACCAGATTCAATTCCATAATCCTTCAAAGTAAGAATGACTGCCTCTTCTAATAACCTTAAATATTTATGGATATCGGTGAAGAAATTATCTAAATCAATAATGGGATAACCTACTATTTGACCTGGTCCATGGTAAGTAATATCTCCTCCTCTATTGATTTTATAATAAGTAGCTTGCTTCTCTTTCAATCCATTTTCATCTAGCAATAGATTTTCCTCAGAACCACTTTTACCTAATGTATAAACATGTGGATGTTCTAAAAAAATAAGGTAATTTGGTGTTATCTGATGATCACTCTCAGCAATTTTCCTATTGGCTGTCTTAATTTCAATAGTTTTATAGAATAGTTCCTCCTGATAATCCCAGGCTTCTTTATAATCCATCAAGCCTAATGAAAGGAATTGGGTTTCTTTATTTATTCTAAAATTCACGACTTATTCAGCTAATTTACTTTTTAAAAAATCAATATTTTCAACAGGAAATGGATCAACTTGGTTTTCTTTAGCTAAATAAAAACTAATCCAATCTATTAAATGTATAAAATAATATAATTGTTGAGTAAAGCTATTTCCTTTCCCTTTTAGCTCCATAATTTCTGCCTTATTTGAAATTATTGTTTTACTAATATCCATCCTCTTTTGATTTTGAGCATGATCAAAATCAGACCTCAATAAAATAGCCTTCGATCTCTTGATATGCTCTTCAGGGAATTTCCATCCAACTATTTCATTATGATTTAACTCTGGAAAAACATGTGCATGTGATAATTGCTTACTGTTTTCAGCCAATTGTTGTTGAAATCTTAATACTGCTGGATAAAATTTTTGATCAGCATAAAGCAATGTATAGAAGCCATGAATATTCTTAGCGAAAGATTCAGCCTCTATTTGAATATTATTTTGATGTTCTTTTAACAGATTAATACTATTGGTTAATTCTTCTTCAACCTTAATTTCAGGGCATAGGCCTAATTTCTCAATCAACATTAAAACAGCTACAGAAGGAAATGCTAATCCAGCACGAGGACATTCATCCTTACCTGAGAAATTATATTGAGGTATAGTATTCTTATCTGATATCTCCTTTAACCTTCCACCCGTTGTAATTGAAAATAAATAGTTTGTCTGCTTTTTGGCTAATTCCAATACTGTTAAGGTTTCTTCTGTATTACCACTATAAGAACAAGCTATAAATAATGTATTTTCATTTACCCACAATGGTAAATTATAACCTTGAATCAAGGTGATAGGAATATGGCAATAATCTTCCAGAATACTTTTTACAAGGTGGGTGCCAATACCAGAACCTCCCATTCCGCTTATAGCAATATGTTGAATTTGACCTTTTGAAAAACCTGTAACGTTAATTTGATTTGTTAATTCTAACGCTACTTTCAATTGGTCAGGAAAAGTTTTTATTAAATTTATCACAATGAGGTTTAAATTCGTTTTATTAATTTACAAATATACTATCAGATTGATACCAATAGAATGAATACAAAAAAAATAGGCGACAAAGGCGAACTTTTGGCCAATAAAATTTTAGAATCTAAAGGCTATGAGGTTTTGGAACGAAATTATCGGTTTAAAAGATGTGAAATTGACATTATTGCTTTACATAATAACTTATTAATTTTCATTGAAGTTAAATCATTAAATTCCTTTACTTATGGTTACCCCGAAGAAAGAGTAAATCAGGCAAAAATAGCTAAAATAATGGAAGCTGCCGAAAATTATATCTATTCAATTAACTGGCAAAAGGATATTCGATTTGATATTCTTAGCATCAATTTAAATGAACCAGATAAATATCACCACATTGAAGATGCATTTTATTAATGAACGTCAGACAATAGTCAATTTCAAAGCTAATAGAGTAAGTTGAGTCGTTAATAAATTGACAACTCAAAAGCCAAAACATCTACTTAACCGCAATACTTAAATACATCAATTAAGGTAACCAAAAATCAAAAACTATTTTATTCATACAATCAAAATGACCTTTGGGACATTTCTGATGGCCAATTTTTGAGCAGGGCCTGCAATTAACTTTTGTATTCTCCAAAATCGTAAACTTAGTTTTATAAGGATACATTCCAAACATCGGAATAGTATTACCCCAGATACAAAAAATATTCTTTTTAAAAGCTGCAGCAATATGCATCAAACCTGTATCATGTGTAAAAACATAAGTTGCATTTTTCACCAAGGAGGCAGATTGATTTAAATTGAATTTCCCACAAGCATTGAAGATTTTGGCTTTTTTACCTAGCTCAGTTAGCTTTTCTTCATAAGGAGCAGAATTCTCAGTTTGCTCAAAAAAATTCGCTACCTTCTCCCCCATTTCCGCATCTTCTGGCCCACCTATTAAGATAATGGGCTTATTAATTTTATCACATAATTCCACCATTCGTTTAAATGGAAGCTTTTTAGTATTATGTTGTGCACCTATCACATAGGTTACATATTCCTTTTGATGTGTTTCTGGGAGCCACTCTTTTTCCACTTCATCTTTTTCAGGAATAAAATAATCGAGCCCAAATTGATCTTTTTTTACGCCTAATTCGGATACTGCATCAAAATAACGATCTACTATATGTTGATTAGGTAATTTATTGACTTTCATATTCACCATCAACCATTTCTCCCAATTCAATTTATCGAAAGACTTTGAAGTTACATTCAATCTTAATTTGATGATCTTAGTGCGTAAATTATTGTGAAGATCAACTATATAATCAAATTTCTCTGCCTTTAAATCTGTCACCAAATCATTTAAATTATCATTTAATTGATGTACCTTATCTACATAAGGATTATTCTGCAACATATTTGCAAAGCCTTTTTTTGTGGCATAATGCACTTCAACATCCGATAGCTGTAATTTAATAGCCCTGATTACGGGAGTAGTCAAAACAATATCTCCTATAGAGGAAAATCTTAGGATGAGGACTTTTTTAACTTTTTTCAAATTCTATAATTTTGATAATGCAGACTTTTTACGGTCATTAAAATAGCGCGATATTTCTTCTAGACTTTTAGAATTAAATGTCTCATGGGCTGTTAAACCTGCTTTTCTACCCACGCAGACTCCATAATACATATCGTGATAGCCATTTGTTTCGTGAGCATCAGGATTTATTGAAATCAAGACACCCTTATCTAAAGCGTATCGCACATATCTCCAATCTAAATCTAAACGCCAAGGATGTGCATTAATTTCAATTATTACTCCGTATTCCGCACATGCATCTATCACTGCTTTATGATTAATAGGATACCCCTTCCTTTGAAGCAGCAACCTACCTGTAGGATGTCCTAAAATGGTAGTAAATGGATTAGCAATCGCATTTAACAATCTATTAGTTGCTGTTTTTTCATCCATATTTAACGGAGAGTGAATAGAGGAAACAACAAAATCAAAGCTTTCCATTACCTCATTAGAATAATCTAATGAACCGTCATTTAAAATATCCGATTCTATTCCTTTAAATATTTTAAAAGGCGCTAATTTTTCATTTAATGCATCAATTTCCTCATGTTGCTTTTTAATTCTGAATTCCTGTAGACCATTGGCATAGGAAGCTGTTTTACTATGATCACTAATTCCTAAATACTCATAGCCTAAATCCTTACAATAGCGAGCCATTTCCTCCAAAGAATTTTTTCCATCGCTGTAGGTACTATGATTATGCAAAATCCCTTTCAAATCATCCATTTCAATCAACTTCGGAATGGCATTTTCCTTTGCCCAATTGAGATCCCATAGCCCCTCTCTTAATTCAGGCTCAATATATGGAAAACCTGCAGCTTCATATATTTCTGCCTCTGACTTAAAATTTCCCTCTTTTAACAGATTATTAAAAGATTTTCCCTTTTCTAATTCAGCATTCAGGTGATTGGGATGTGCGGTTGTCTTGAATAATTCATTTATAAATTGATCCTTTGAAGTGAAAATGATATTGACTTCTGCTTTTAAAGGCTTAAAAGTGAATTTCAAACTTAATGGTCCTGAATTTTTCTTATCTAGATCAAAAGCATCATTTTTAGCTACATATTGAATGATTTTAGCTTTATTTTCAGCGGCTACCAATATTTCCACTGGCTTAATAACCTCCATTTTTCTTCTAACATCAGAAGTGATAGAAACTTCATTTACTCCATCAATAGACTTTAAATCGAGTATGAGCTTTTCCGCTAATTTTTCAGCCTCTCTAAAATGAATATATCCACGCCAACTTAACTTAAACTCAACAGCTTCCTGCAATTTAACTTGGGTTTTATCACCAAATCCTTTCAAAGCTGCAATTTTATTTTCTTTGCAGGCGGTTAATAAATCTTCTAAATTATCAATATTTAATTTTTCCCAAATAAGTTTAATTTTCTTAGGGCCAAATCCACTTAATTGCATCATTTCCAAAATCCCATCTGGGGTTTTAGCGCTTAAATCATCAAACAACTCAAATGAACCTTGCTCATTAATTTGATAAATGGACTGTGCCAAACTTTTACCAACTCCCTCAATTTCTTGAAGCTCATTAATATCCAGTACAGCCAAGCTTTGATTAAATCTTTCTAGGCTATTGACTGCAGATTGGTAACTTTTAATTTTAAAATCATTTTCGCCATGTAGCTCCATAAGCTTGGCGGTATTTTTTAAAACTTTTATAATTTGTTTATTTTCCAATGCTTCTTGATTTTTTGTAAAATTAAAGGATATATTGAGAAGGATAATGGATTGATTCTCTATTTTTCTAAATTAACAAAAGACTCTATATTAAGTTATCTTAAGTGATTAATAAATCATGACTTTTCCTATGGCACTAAAATTTTTACTTAGCTTTTTTTCTCTATTATTCACAGTCAATTTATTTGGTCAAATTTCTCAACCATTAAGATATGAAATAGAAATTGATGATTTAAATAGTGATTACTATATCGTTTCCGCTAAAGACGAAGGATTATTCCTATTTAAAGAAATGGAGGACAAAACTGATGATAATGAATTCGTTTGGGAAATCATCAGACTTGACAGTAATCTAAATGAAATTAATAAAAGAGAAGTAATAATTGACAAAAAATTTACCTTTAAAGGGTATAGTTATGATAATGGAAAATTTGTAATGCTCTTTCAAGAGGGAATTGACTATGCAAAAGATTTATTATTTCTAACATTTTCTTTAACAGGCGACAGTTTTAATTCCTACTTATATGAAAATCTAGTACCTATAAAATTAACTGAATTTGAGGTGAAAAATGATGCGGTTGTTTTCGGTGGAAATGTAAACATGAGAACAGTAGTGATGATGTATAATTTTATTGCAGAGAAAGGTGTTGTCCTGCCTGGATTTTATAATGACAGAAGTAGTTTACTACAAATTGTTACCGATACTGACGATCCTTGGGTTAGAATTATCACCTCTGATCGAATGCCTAGTAAAAGGTATGGCATTACTGTCCGAGCATTCAATACTATGGGAGAAAGAATTTATTCAAACGAACTTTTAGCAAAAGATGATTTCAGTCTTACTGATGGAAGGATCGTGAATGGTAGTGAAGGTGGAAATTTATTAGCAGGTACTTATTCTGTGAAAAGAAGAACCGAAACTTCCAGAGGAATATATGTAGCAGATTTCAATAAAGAAGAGGGAAACCAAATTAATTACTACAATTATGGCGAACTAGAAAACTTCTTTAACTACATGAAAGAAAGAAGAAAGGAACGTGTTCTAAAAAGAATTGCCAGAAAAAAAATAAAAGGAAGAAAGCTAAGATTTAGTTATCGCTTATTTGTTCAAGACATCATAAAACAGAATAATGAAAACATTCTGATAGGAGAAGCTTATTATCCCACGTATTCAAATAGATCATACGGATATGGATATTCTTCATACGGTTATGATCCATTTACAAATGGTCGAGCCACCCAGGTTTTTGACGGCTATAAATATACTCATGCCGTAATTATTGCATTTGATGATAACGGTAAAATATTATGGGATAATAGCTTTGAAATTAATGACCTAAAAAGCTTTCAACTTGAAGAACATGTACAGCTAGCATTCCTAGAAAATGAGATTGTAATGCTATATCTGTATGATCAGCAATTGAAAATAAAAGTGATTAAAAATAATGAAATCATTGAAGGAAAGTATTCAGAAGATTTAAAATTAATGTATGAAAGCGATGAAATGAAAAGCAATGATGAAGAATTGGAAGGTTTAGAACACTGGTACGGAAATAACTTTTATGCTTATGGAGTTAACAAGGTTAAAAACCTAAGAGATGAAAATATAAAATTGAACAGAAAAGTATTTTTTATCAATAAAATCGTGGTCGAATAATTCACTAGTTTACTATCTTTGCACGAGCACCATGGAAAAACGTCTGATTTTAGATACCGACCTCTTGCAAATCACTATTAACAGATTAGTGGAAGAATTGATTGAAAATCATCAAGACTTTCAAGATACTGTTTTGATAGGCTTACAGCCAAGAGGAATTTTCTTAGCGCAAAGAATAAAAAAAAGACTGAGTGATCGCTTAAATAAAGAACTCCAACTTGGCTTATTAGACACTACTTTTTACCGTGACGATTTCAGGAGAAGAGACACTCCTATCAAAGCAAATGCTACGGACATCCCGTTCATCATTGAAGATAAAAAAGTGATATTAATTGATGATGTCTTGTTCACAGGAAGGACTGTAAGAGCTGCTTTGGATGCAATGATTGCCTTCGGCAGACCAAAGCTTGTGGAACTTCTAACCTTTATTGATAGAAAATACACAAGGGATTTACCTATTCAACCAGACTATGTAGGACAAAGAGTCAATACAATTAAAACGCAGCGTGTGCTGGTAGAATGGACAGATCAAGGTGCTGAAAATGATAAAATCTGGTTAGTGACAAAAGAAGAATAATGACAAATTTAAGTGTAAATCATTTATTGGGTATCAAGGAATTAACAGCAGAAGATATTCAATTGATTTTTCAAACTGCCGACCACTTCAAAGAAGTTATTAACCGACCAATTAAAAAAGTCCCATCTTTAAGAGATATCACCATTGCCAACATATTCTTTGAAAATTCCACCAGAACAAAATTATCCTTTGAATTAGCGGAAAAAAGATTATCTGCTGATGTAGTGAATTTTTCATCCTCTAATAGCTCAGTTAAAAAAGGAGAAACTTTATTAGATACTGTCAATAATATTCTGTCTATGAAAGTAGACATGGTGGTTATGCGACATTCTAGCCCAGGAGCTGCTCATTTTCTTTCAAGACATATTGGGGCAAATATCGTAAATGCTGGAGATGGTACTCATGAGCATCCTACCCAAGCTTTACTAGACACCTACTCCATAAGAGAACAAACGCAAGAGCTAAAAGGAAAAAAAGTTGCAATCATTGGGGACATCTTACACTCAAGAGTCGCATTATCAAATATTTACGCCTTAAAAAAGCTAGGTGCAGAGGTCATGGTTTGTGGTCCAGCAACATTATTACCAAAGTATATTTCGGATTTAGGCGTTGAAACTAGTTGGGATGTGAAGGAAGCTTTAGAATGGTGTGATATTGCTAACATTCTAAGGATTCAATTAGAAAGACAACAATTAAAATATTTCCCATCATTAAGAGAATATTCACTCTATTACGGTATTAACAAGAAATTATTGGACAGTATTGGAAAAGAAATTATCGTAATGCATCCAGGGCCAATTAATAGAGGAGTTGAAATAAGTAGTGATGTGGCAGACTCTAAACAATCTATAATTTTAAATCAAGTGGAAAATGGTGTAGCTATTAGAATGGCTGTACTTTATTTGCTAGCACAAAAAAGGCAGAACTAAGATTCTGCCTCTAATATAAATTCTGTTAATTCCTGATTAGCATTTGGCCCAAAACCATCTGCTATTGTTCCTTTTTGACCCGACTTTGTTGTAATCTGATATAAAATTGATAAATCATCAGGATTAGATTTTCCTTCAAATCTATATTCTTCTATGCTATTAATATCTCCCCTATCAAATGAATCATTATCAGTTCTTAATTTTCCATCCTCAAAGAAAAAGTCTTCAGTAAAACCTTCTTTTTTTAATTCAGTAATCTTTTGAGCTATAGTGTTCATTGAATCCATAAAAATAATTTTTGTTTATTCTATTCAACGGAACCCATAATAGATTGTTAAACAAATTAGTCTTCCAATGCTTCAAAATAATTAATTAATGGAAATTCACCAGTTGCATCCATAGTATCTATTGCATAACCTAATTCGCCATCATTAGTCATAAAAGTAATCACTGCAGAACCTTTATCTTCATATAAGTATTCAGCTTCCACTGAAACTTGCTCTGCAACATAGTGCTTCTCAATCTGAAGATCATCTTCTTCTTTTCTTAAAACTAACTCACCATTTTCAAAAAGGAAATTATTTTTATATCCATAATCAGATAGCTCATTAATTTTAAAGGCGATTTGTGGGTTAAGATTTTGCATAGCTTTCTTATTTAATTACAATACAAATAACGCCACTAGGTAAATTACAGTTCTTCTTAAAAGAATATGAATATTACATACGTCACATTTCAATGATGATTATAATTAACTAACTTTGCGGAAAGCAAATTGATAAAAAATGTATTACAACTCTATTATAGAGACCATTGGTAACACACCATTGGTGAAACTAAACAAAGTCAACAAAGGTATACCAGGAACAATATTGGTAAAAGTTGAATACTTCAACCCTGGAAACTCCATGAAAGATCGAATGGCAATCAAGATGGTTGAAGATGCAGAAAAAGAAGGCAAACTTAAACCAGGAGGAACCATTATTGAAGGTACCTCTGGAAATACTGGAATGGGATTGGCATTAGCAGCTATTTCTAAAGGGTATAAGTGTGTATTCACTCTAGCAGATAAGCAATCAAAGGAAAAAATGGATATTCTTCGTGCCATGGGGGCTGAAGTAATTGTATGCCCTACCAATGTTAGTCCAGATGATCCACGCTCTTACTATTCAGTTGCAAAAAAAATACACGAGGAAACTCCTAATTCTATCTATCCTAATCAGTATGATAATATATCAAATGCAAAGGCTCATTATGAAACTACTGGTCCTGAGATTTGGGAGCAAACGGAAGGTAAAATAACACATTGGGCTGCAGGCGTTGGAACAGGTGGATCAATGTGCGGTACTTCAAGATATTTAAAAGAACAAAACCCCGAAATAAGAAGCATTGGAATTGATTCCTATGGTTCTGTATTTAAAAAATATAAAGAAACAGGCATTTTTGACGAAAAAGAGATCTATCCATATTTAACCGAAGGAATTGGAGAAGACATTTTACCAAAAAATGTTGATTTCGCAATGATTGATCATTTCGTGAAAGTGACGGATAAAGATGGTGCCATTATGACTAGAAGATTAGCTAGAGAAGAAGGCTTATTCTGCGGGTGGTCTTGTGGTTCGGCAGTTCATGGTGCGCTGGAATATGCAGAAGAACATTTAAAAGAGGATGATGTTATGGTGATTATTTTACCTGATCATGGTACTCGTTATTTAGGCAAGATTTACAATGATGATTGGATGAAAGATCATGGTTTCATTGAAAACAATGATTATGCTACTGCTAAAAACATTATCAAAAAGAGAAGCAGTAATTATAAACTAATCAGTGTTGAAAGCAATCAAAAAATTGGAGAAGTTGTAAAGCTGTTAGATGAATTATCTATTTCTCAATTACCTGTTACTAATGCTGGTGAATTTATTGGAAGTATTTCGGATACCCAACTTTTAAATAAATTAGTAGAGAATCCTGAATTGAAAGCTAAGCCAATTTCAGAGATAATGGACAAGCCATTTAAATTTATTGCTTTAAACACTACTGTTGATACTATTTCTTCCATGATGAATCATGGAGATAAAGCCTTGATGGTATTAGATGAAAAAAATGAGGCGCATATCATCACTAAACAGGATTTATTGATGGCATTTGCTGATTAAAACAAACCTCCATTAAAGCAGAAAAGGCTGTGAAATTAAGTTTCACAGCCTTTTTTTGTGCGCACGAGAAGATTCGAACTTCCACACCAGTTAAGGCACCACCCCCTCAAGGTGGCGTGTCTACCAATTTCACCACGTGCGCATTTTTGCACAGCAAATATACATGCTAAAACTAAAAAACCTATCCATTTTTCAACAGATAGGTTTAGTATTTTGTGACCCGCTTGGGGTTCGAACCCAAGACCCCATCCTTAAAAGGGATGTGCTCTACCAGCTGAGCTAGCGAGTCATATTAATTAATTAAATGCGATGTAGCTTGGATTCGGAACCCAAGACCCTCCCGATTCGCTTAATCGGGATACTCTACCAGCTGAGCTAGCGATTCATATTATTAATTCTAGAAAAAAATGCTCCAATTCAATTAATCAGAGCTTTCAAAATAGTTTTTATCATAAAATTGTTTTCACAATCTTAAAAAAGTGACCCGCTTGGGGTTCTACCCAAGTCCCTCCCGACTTTTAAAAGTCGGGATGCTCTACCAGCTGAGCTAGTGAGTCATATTTTTTAAATTAAAAAACTCTGATTCGCTTTATCAGAGCATTAAAAGAAGTGACCCGCTTGGGGTTCGAACCCAAGACCCCATCCTTAAAAGGGATGTGCTCTACCAGCTGAGCTAGCGAGTCATTTAAATTGTATTAAGAATTCATTTCAGCTTGGGTTCAGAACCCAAGACCCTCCCGATTCGCTCAATCGGGATACTCTACCAGCTGGGCTAGCGAGTCATTTAAAATAAAATTTCTCTCTAGTTAATCCGTTTGATTAACAAACTCAATTTTCATGAGTAAAGAGTGTTTTTATTGCTTTTAAGGTGTCGTTTTCCTTAATTGCGTTGCAAAGGTAAGTACTAATTAATAAAATGCAAATGCTAAAGTTTAAAAATCTGATTTCTTTACTTTTTCTTATTATAGTAATCACCCCTAATGGATTTACGCAGTCCCTTGAAAAGGAATTAGTTAAGGCAGATTCACTATACAAAAACAAGCAATATATAAGTGCCATAAAAATTTATAAGAAAATTTATAATGAAGGAAATTCAAGCCCAGCTATGCTTTTGAAGTTAGCTAGAATTGAAGAAGGCATGGAAAACCATGGTGAGTCAATGTATTATTTAGAAAAATATTATCAAACCACTAAGGATGAGAAAGCAATTGAATATTTAAAAAAAACGACTGAGGCAAAAAAAGCTATTGGTTTTGATTACAGTTTAGCCTATCAGCTAAATTTATACTATAAAGAGTGGAAAATTTATTTACAATTATTATTCTCAATCATCATTTTCCTAGGACTTGGAATGATGATAAAGAATCAAGATTCAACTCAAAAAAAGAAAAACTATTTCGCAATTTCCTTAATCCCAATTCTAGTTGTAGCATTTTTAAACAACTATGATGGGAAATCAGAAGCCATAATTACAACTACTCCAAGTTATTTATTGGAAGGTCCATCTGCTGGAGCTAATTTAGTAGAAAAAGTAAGTGCGCCAGCAAAAATTCAAGTCAAAAATCAAGTTGATGTTTGGAGCAAAGTTATTATTAAGGAAAAAGAGGCTTACATAAAAACTTCCAGCATTAAAAAGCTTTGAATTTAGTCTTCCTACTTCTTGGGCCGACAAAGCAAAACAGACTTGCCTTCAAAAATATTAATTCTTTATTCAGGCTTTCTGCTTCAAAAATATTAGCCTAATTTTGTAGGCTATGGGAAGAAAGCCACATCCAATTATAGAGGAATTAGAGATTGAAAAGATAGCTTCAGAAGGTAAAGCATTGGGCTATTATAAAGATAAAGTAGTATTTGTAGCAGGAACTGCTCCAGGGGACATTATAGACGTTCGAGTTCACAAGAAAAAGAAAAGCTTCCTTGAAGGAAGTGCTATTAAATTTCATAAAAAATCTGAATTAAGAATAGAGCCTTTCTGTAGCCATTATGGTGTTTGTGGTGGATGCAAATGGCAACATTTGAGCTATGAAGATCAATTAGGCTTTAAAACTGAGCAAGTGAAAGATGCTTTAGAGCGTATTGCTAAAGTAGATTTACCAGAGATAAAACCAATCCTTGGTTCCAACAACACCACTTTCTATCGAAATAAAATGGAGTACACTTTCTCCGATAATAGATGGCTGACTACTGAAGAAATAGCATCAGGAAAAGAATTTGAATCCGATGCATTAGGTTTTCATATCCCTAAGAGATTCGATAAAATTGTTCAAATTGAGAAATGCTATTTACAAGCGGATCCATCAAATGCAATTCGTAATTCTGTTGATCGATTTGCGAAGGACAATAATATCACCTATTTTAATTTGATTAAGCAAGTAGGCTTTCTTAGGAATTTAATCATACGGACTTCTTCTACAGGTCAGACCATGGTCATTTTGCAAGTTGCAGAAGATAATGACGAATGGTTGAGCATGATGTTGAATCATATAAAAGAAAACTTCCCAGATATTACTTCTCTGCTTTACATTTTAAATCAAAAAGGAAATGAAACTTTCCATGATTTGGATGTGAATGTATTCTATGGTAAAGACCATATTATTGAGGAAATGGAAGGGCTGCAATTTAAGATCGGCCCTAAATCTTTTTATCAAACCAATTCAGAGCAAGCTTATGAATTATATAAGGTGGCAAGGGACTTTGCTAATTTGAAAGGAGATGAAACGGTTTACGATCTTTATACTGGAACCGGAACTATAGCTAACTTCATTGCAAAAAGTGCTAAAAAGGTAATCGGAGTTGAATATGTTCCTGAAGCCATTCAAGACGCCAAAGTAAATTCTAAACTCAACAATATTGAGAATACTGATTTCTTTGCAGGAGACATGAAAGATGTATTCAACGATGAATTTTTAGCCGAGCATGGCAAAGCAGATGTGATTATTACTGATCCTCCAAGAGCTGGCATGCATCCTGACGTGATCAATACGCTTTTGAATATTGGTGCTAACAAAATAGTTTATGTGAGCTGTAATCCAGCTACACAAGCAAGGGATTTAGCTTTATTAGATGAGAAATACAAAGTAACAAAAGTTCAACCTGTTGATATGTTCCCACAAACGCATCATGTTGAAAATGTAGTCTTGTTAGAACTAAAGTAGTTAAATAAAAAGGGCGATGGCTAATAAGCCATCGCCCTTTTACTTTAACTTTTATTAATTGGATTACATTTCAAATTCAACATCTGTAGCAAGATCTAATCCATCTGCTGCTACTTCAAAGATATCTGAATTTATAGATTCACTTATCACAATAACACCATCTTCATTTCTATCGGCAGCAGCAAGTTGCTCTGCAGATACGTTTGCAAACCAAACATGAGGATCAAGGGTAATCTGAGCAAGAGCATTAGTACCATCAGTTAAAACAACTGCACCTTCCATTTCTACCTCAAAAGTTTCTCCTGAATTAAATTCGAAACGAACCGGAGTTTCAACACCATCATGAGTAAATGTTCCGTTCAACACTACTCCTGGTTCATCACCTTCGTCAAAAAGCTCAATTTCTATTTCTACTTCTTCGTAAGTACCTGAAGGAATAGAAACTCCGCTAATATCAGGATTTGTAGATCCTGTTGCAAAATCAATCACAGTTTGCTGTTCAAGTTCAAATTCAATTTCTAAAGAATCTACATCTGCTTCAGATTCAAATCTCACTTCACTTAAGGTGATAAAACCATCTGTAAACTCAAGTCCATTGGTTAAAGCCCTTTGGCTTGTGTTATCCGCAGTTGTGACCGTATTGAAGTCAAGATTTAATCTTGCCCCATTTGTTTCATCTTCGCTACAAGCAAACATTCCGAATGCTCCGAGAGCTACTATCAATAAAGATTTAATTTTCATCATTTTCATAATTTTCATCATTTTCATATTTATTTTTTCTATAGACTTGTATAAACTCAAAAAGGTTGGAAGGTATTGCAAAGATATTCGTATAAGCAATTATAAAATGATGTATGAAAATCACTTATATACAAAGAATAAAATAATGGATAAACAGAAAACAGCAGTAGAATTGATGACCTTTAAAAACGGAAAAGTGCCTTTTTCAAGTTAAAGATATTTTATGCCTATAATATTTTATGAACTAATTGGCAAACGAATAATGTAATATTGAATTAATTGTTTCAGTATTTCTTATATCTTTCATCTAAAAGAAATAATCATATCATTCCTTTATAAACTTATTATTAAAAAAATTATTCATCCTTAGGACGGTAGATTTCAAACTCTACCCTCCTATTCAATCTTCTATCATCATCCGTGATTTCTTCTTTGACTACTGGTTTACTATTTCCGTAGCCTTCTGCCACCACTCTTTCTTCTTCAATTGGGTGTAGAATGATAATATAATCTCGAATTGCATCAGCTCTTTCCTGAGATAAGGATTTATTTCTTAACTCATCTCCAGACGAATCGGTATGTCCTGATATTTTTAATTTAAATTCAGGATAATCAAGTAAAAAATCTACTACTTTATCCAAATCACTATACATATCAGGTCTAAGCTTAGCAGAATTTTCCTCAAACTCAATGGATTTAAACCTGATTTTGCTAGAAATCGGATCAATATTTCTATTCATGACCGTATCACCAGATAGAAAAAACATTTCTTCTATTCTAAACAGTTTATCTGACTGAACCACCATTACATAATTGGCATTATTAATCAAGTTAAATTCAAAACTACCATCCTCTCTAGTGAATTTAGGTGCAATCTCAATTCCATTTTCAATATCAACAATAGAAACAATTCCTCTAAATGGTTTGCCTTTTACAGTATCGGTTACTACTCCAGAAACTTTTGTATTTGCACCTGGTTGTGCTTCCATTGGTAATGGAAAAGAGAATAAATCAAGATTATGACTTCTCATTGAAGATGAGCCCGCATAAAATAGGTCTTCTGATTCAGAATCTATTGTAAAATAATACTCATCTCCATCAGTATTGATCAATGGTCCTATATTTTGTGGATCATCCCATAAAAATCTCTTTGCATTAGCTTTATAAATATCGAATCCACCAAAATTCAAAAGATGACCATTAGAACTAAAATATAAAATTTTATAACGTGGATGAATAAAAGGGCTGACTTCATTTCCCCTGGTATTGACTATTGGCCCTAGATTTCTTGCTCTTGTCCAATTTCCATCATCATCTTTCACAGAAAAATAAATATCTGACAACCCAAATCCACCAATCCTATCTGAAGCAAAAAATAGTGAATCTCCTGTTACAGATAAAGTAGGATGTGAGTCCCAGGCCTTTGAATTTAAATTAGCACCTAAATTTACTGCTTTACTCCAAGTGCTATCTTCTTGTAGATGGGTTTCATATAAATCACAATTTCCAAATCCTTCAGGGGAACCACACCTTGCAAATATAATTTGATTACCGTCTGCATTTAATGTTGCAGATCCCTCATTATAGCGGCTGTTTATATCTCTTAATTGGACTGCATCTTGCCACATCCCATCTTCTTGTTTTGCTATGTATAAATCTTCATTTGAATTATTTGACAAAATGCTTCCACTTAAACTTCTTTTGGAGGTGAAAATCATAGTTTTATTATCCAATGTTAAGGCCGGAGCATAGTCTGCCATATTTGAATTGATTTGTTTCCCCATACTTAGCAATATCCCTCTTGGGGGAACTAAAGTATCAATTGATTTACGGAAGTCAACTAATTCATAATAATAATCAATGGGTACGTAGTCATCCGTCTGTTCTAACTGGACAGAATCCATGAAGATCTCCATTTGTTTTAAATCTATTTTACTTTGATGGTGCTTCAAAGCAAGCCGATATAAGCTTTTGGCTTTTTCAAAATCCCCATATAATTCCTCCATTTTAGCCAATTGCCAAATTAGACGAGTATCCTTATAAAAGTTTTCAGTAGCAAATTTTTCAACATAATCTTCCAATAATTCTTTAAAGCGTTCCCAATTTTTAGCTGCTTGCGCTTTATTGATTTTATTCAACTCATTTTCATCATTATAATAATTAAGCTGATTTACATTGGGAAAATAAAAAGGAAATAATTCTTCCGATTCCTTTCTAGATATATCCACTTGAGGATTGTATTGCCCTAAGAGTTTTGATGAAAAGCTAAGGAACAATATTAAAATACAATATTTAAAAGGTTGCTTCAAGACAATTTGATAGTTTTACGGTAAATATGTCAGTATATTAAACTTTAATATCCGAAAAATGTCGGAATTACATTTAATTTAATTCTAAAATTAGGTAATATTTTATTGGCATAACAATTGAATTAGGCAAGTGTCCTATTATAAGGGACGAAAAAGAGATTTCAAATGCCAAATTGGCTGAAATATTAAAAATATATATGGATTCAATATTTAAGCATCAACAAGTATTTTCAGATATAAATGATGATGAAACTGGTGAGTTAATTCAACTCATCTCTACGGATGAGGAAAATAGTATGCGAGAGGAAGAATTACCTGATCAACTTCCTATCTTACCTATTAGAAATACTGTTCTTTTCCCTGGGGTGGTAATCCCTATTACTGTAGGACGTCAGAAATCAATTAAATTAGTTAAAAAAGCATATAAGGGTGATAGAATTATTGGAGTAGTTGCGCAATCCAATAGTAAAGTTGAAGATCCTGGAAAAGATGACATCTATAGTATTGGTACGGTTGCTCGCATCCTGAAAATGATCGTTTTGCCTGATGGAAATACCACTATCATCATTCAAGGTAAACAGAAATTTGAAGTAAAAGAGATTATTCAGGAAGATCCATTTTTAATTTCAACTTATCAGGAATTAGACGATGAAGAACTTGATCCTAAATTAAAATCAAATAAGGCGGTAATTCAATCACTAAAAGATGCCGCTAGCAAAATATTAAAACTTAATCCTGAAATTCCACAGGAGGCTCAGGTTGCACTTGATAATATAGAGAACCCGAATTTCTTAACACATTTTCTTTCTTCCAATATCAATTCAGAAGTTGCAGATAAGCAAAAGCTATTGGAGAAAACCAACGCCAAAGAACGTGCGACTTTGCTTTTAGAATTCATGTTGAAGGATATCCAGATGTTGGAACTGAAAAATGAAATTCATAAGAAAGTTCATACTGATATTGACCAGCAACAAAGAGATTATTTCTTACGACAACAAATACGGGTTTTACAGGATGAATTAGGCCAGGACAGTCCAGACCAAGAATTGGAAAACTTGAGAATGAAAGCTCAAGAAAAGAAATGGTCGGATACCGTTCAAAAGCATTTTGATAAAGAAATTGATAAGCTTTCACGTATCAATCCTCAGGCGGCTGAATATCCAGTAGCCATGAACTATGTGGAATTATTGCTAGAATTGCCTTGGGGAGAATTGACTAAAGATAATTTTGATTTAAAAAGGGCTAAAAAAATATTAGACCGCGATCATTATGGCCTTGAGAAAGTTAAGGAAAGAATCATTGAATATCTTGCCGTACTAAAATTAAAGCAGGATATGAAAGCTCCAATCCTGTGTCTTTATGGACCTCCAGGAGTTGGTAAAACTTCTTTAGGAAAATCCATTTCTGATGCTTTAGGTAGGAAATATGTCCGCATGTCTTTAGGTGGCGTTCATGATGAAGCCGAGATTCGTGGTCACAGAAAAACCTATGTTGGCGCAATGCCGGGTAAAATCATTCAAAATATGAAAAAGGCGGGCAAATCAAATCCTGTTTATATTTTGGACGAAATCGATAAGGTAAATTCAGACTTTAGAGGAGATCCATCTTCTGCTTTATTAGAAGTTTTGGATCCCGAGCAAAATGAGACTTTCCAAGATAATTACTTGGAAGTAGAATACGATTTATCAAACGTATTATTCATTGCAACTGCCAATTCTTTAGATACTATTCATCCTGCTTTAAGGGATAGAATGGAAATTATTGAAGTAACAGGTTACACTTTGGAAGAAAAGGTGGAAATCGCTAAAAAACATTTAATTCCTAAGCAGAAAAAAGAGCACGGCTTAAAAGCCAAAGATGTTACTTTCAGTAGAAAAGCTATAGCTAAAATTATTGAGGACTACACTCGAGAGTCAGGAGTTAGGGGATTAGAAAGAACGATTGGTAAAGTCGTAAGAAATATCGCCAAATCCATAGCGATGGAGGAAGAATTCAATAGCAAAATTGAAACGGAAGATGTTATTAGAATTTTAGGAGCTGAAGCTTTTGAAAAAGAAATTTATCAGGACAATGAAACTGCTGGTTTAGTTACTGGATTAGCTTGGACTTCTGTTGGAGGGGAAATCTTATTTATAGAATCTAGTTTAAGCAGAGGAAAAGGGAAATTAACCCTTTCTGGTCAATTGGGAGATGTGATGAAAGAATCTGCTATGACAGCTCTATCCTATCTACGATCGCATGCGGAAGAATTAGGAATTCATCATAAAGTATTTGATCACTACGACCTTCACATACATGTTCCAGCTGGAGCAGTACCAAAAGACGGGCCTTCGGCTGGTATAGCTATGATCACTTCATTGGCATCAATTTTCACACAGCGAAAAGTGAAATCTAGATTAGCTATGACGGGTGAAATTACTTTAAGAGGAAAAGTATTGCCGATTGGTGGATTAAAAGAGAAAATTCTAGCTGCACGAAGAGCAGGAATTAAAGATGTCATTTTATGTCAGCGAAATAAAAAAGACATAGATGAAATTGATTCACGCTACATTAAAGGTTTAAATATTCATTTTGTTGATCAAGTAAGTGAAGTATTGGAAATTGCTTTATTGAAGGAAAAAATCAAAAATCCAATTGATTTTGTGATTCCTGAGGATGACAATAAAAAAACAGTCTCAGCTACTCTTATATGATTAGGCAAAAGGTCATAGCAAGCCTTTTCTTTATCTGTTTGACTATTACAACAGCATATAGTCAAATAGGCGGATTGCGTGCTTTTGAATTTTTAGAAACCCCCAATCATGCAAGAGTAGCAGGTTTGGGAACTGTAAATGTGAGTTCAAATGCTGGGGATGTCAATATGGTTTGGCAAAATCCTGCATTGTTAAATTCAGATATGGATGGACAAATTTCTTTTAGTCTAAATCCATATTTCGCTGATATTTATAACAGTCAAATTACTTATGCTCAAGATTTTGAAAATCTTGGTATTTTCAGTCTGGGAGTTAGCTATTTAAACTACGGACAATTTGAAGGTAATGATAACACAGGAGCAGCAACTGAAGATTTTAGTGCTTCAGACTATGCTATACAAATTAGCCATTCCAGAGAGGATGGCGCATTTCGTTATGGAGCAAGTGTGAAATTTGTTGCCAATCAAATCAGCGGTTTTAATCAATCGGCTTTATTAGCTGATCTGGGTGGTGCATTTATCCATCCTGAAAAAGAGTTAAGCTTTGGATTAGTCATCAAAAATCTAGGTTTCTTTACTTCAAAATACGTGGAAGAAGAGAGAAATCTACCTTTTGATGTGCAATTAGGTGGGACTTATAAACCTGAGTTTATGCCTTTCCGTTTCTCCATAACATTGAACCGGCTTTATCAATACGATTTAAGTTATTTTGATGAAAGTTTAATAAGTGAGGATAACAATGTGGTTTTTACTGATGTGAGCAATAATCCACCCTCCACTTTTGATAAAATATTTCAACATGTTACTATTGGAACTGAAGTGGTTCTGGGTAAAAACGTCAATTTACGAGCAGGATATAATCATCTTCTCAGACAATCCTTAAAAGCTGAACAAGTAGGTGGTGCAGGTGGTTTTACATTTGGAGTATATTTCCAAACGAAGAAATTTAATTTAGCATATTCAAATGCCATTTACCAAGCGGGGGGATTTGCCCATTTCATAACATTGGGAAGTAATTTGAAAGAATTTGTAAAAAAGAAATCATGAACAATAATTTATTTTTGACACCGAAAGAAATCGTTGCAGAACTCGATAAATATATCATAGGACAAAATGACGCCAAGCGCAATGTAGCTATTGCCTTACGAAACCGTTGGAGGCGAATGAATACTCCTATGGAAATACAAGGAGAAATAGTTCCTAATAATATTTTAATGATTGGGGCAACGGGTGTGGGTAAAACTGAAATTGCAAGACGATTAGCTAAAATAGCGGATGCACCATTCACGAAAGTGGAGGCTTCTAAATTTACTGAAGTGGGATATGTAGGGCGTGATGTGGAAAGCATGGTGCGTGATTTGGTTGAACAATCCGTGAACTTGGTGAAAGCAGCCAAAAAGGAGGAGGTAAAAGCTAAAGCCTCACAAGCAGTGGAAGATATCATTTTGGATGCCTTAATTCCACCGATGAAATCGAACAATCAGCGACCTGTAAGCACAACTGCCGACAATCAAGTACCTGATAATGATTATGAATTAAACCAAAAAACCCGTGAGCGATTCAGAGAGAAATTACGCAATGGCGAATTGGAAGACCGTAAAATTGACATCAATGTGAAAACTCCTGCCAATAATGGCATGGGGATGATAGGCGGTGGAATGATGGATGAAGCTTCTATGATTAATCTTCAGGACATGCTCAGTAATATGATGCCTAAGAAAAATAAGAAGCGTAAAGTCACCATTGAAGAAGCACGAAAAATCTTAATTGATGAAGAGGTTTCTAAGTTGATTGATATGGACGAGGTGAAGGAAGAAGCCATTAAAAAGGCAGAAAACACAGGCATGATCTTTATTGATGAGATCGATAAAATTGCAAAAGGCAGTGGCAATTCAAGCGGTGGAGATGTAAGCCGTGAAGGAGTGCAAAGAGATTTATTGCCCATTGTAGAAGGAAGTGCTGTGAATACCAAATATGGGATAATCCACACAGACCACATTCTTTTTGTGGCTGCAGGTGCTTTCCATGTGAGCAAACCATCTGATTTAATTCCTGAGTTGCAAGGTCGTTTCCCAATCAGAGTGGAATTAGACAGCTTAACCAAAGCAGATTTCTTAAGGATATTGAAAGAGCCTAAAAATGCATTAACGAAGCAATATACTGCCTTAATAAAAGCAGAAGAAGTAGATTTACAATTTGATGATGATGCCTTAGAGGAATTAGCTGAAATTGCTTTCCAAGTGAATTCAGAAGTTGAAAATATTGGAGCAAGAAGATTGCAAACCGTAATGAGCAAATTGCTGAATGAATTATTATTCGATATTCCGGATAAAATCGGAGCCAATGCCAAAGTGGTGATAACTAAACAAATGGTAGGCGAAAAACTAGATGGATTGGTAAAAGATAAAGATTTGAGTCAGTATATACTTTAATTTACTTTTAAAGCTTAATTTAAGCCCGAAATTCCAACGAGAATTTTGGGCTTTTTTTTGTAAAAACTACTGAAAACCTTAAACCATCACATTCGATTAAATAAAAAACATTCAAATTTAGATCATGAAAAAATCATTATTCATCATTACAGGAGCAAGCAAAGGCATAGGAAAAGGATTAGCAGAAAAAGCCTTGAAAACAGGTGCTGAGGTTTGGGGAATCAATAGAACGCATTCCATTGAGCATGAAAATTATAAGGCTTTGACTTTTGATTTAGCTGATATCCAAAATCTTCTGAAAGAACTTCCTCAATTGTTTTCAGAAGCAAAAAATTACGAAAAAATTGTCCTCATTAATAATGCCGGAACTTTGGGTGATATAGGTCACTTGGGAGATATTGAAAATGAAAGCATCCCCAATTTATTTGATTTGAATGTTAGTGCCCCTATCCTACTGATGAATCAGTTTATGAAAGATTTTAAACATTTTGAAGGAGAAAAAATCATCATCAATATAAGTTCAGGAGCAGGAAAAAATGCAGTGGATGGCTGGTCAGGATATTGTGCATCAAAAGCAGCACTGGATATGGCCTCAAAAGTCGCGGCTAAAGAAGCTGAAATGGATGGAAATGGTTTTATTATAAAAGCCATTGCCCCAGGCGTAGTGGACACTGAAATGCAAACTCAAATCCGAAGTACGGATAAAAAATCATTCAGCGGAGTGGAAAAATTCAAAAACTTAAAGGCTGATAAGCAGCTGAGCAGTGAAAAGGAAGTAGCCGAAAAGTATTTTCACTTCATAGATAATTTGGAGAAGTATCCTGACGTGATATTAGATGTGAGAGATTTATAATAACATACCGTTTGAACTAAAGTATAAAAATTAACTGGTCATAATGTCAATATCATTTATAGTAGAAATTTAGAATAGTTTTTAACGGAAAACTACAACTAATTCATTCAAAAAAGCTTATCTTAAGCTTTTAGATGCTATATGAACCGAAAACGTAAAAGATTATACCGCACAATCGGCTTTGCTATTCTTTTTATAGCAATTGGTTTCATTGTAAATGACCAATTAAGAAAAGCTGGCAATAGAATTTCGGGCGAATATTTACAAGAACTAATCACTAAGGAAAGTAAGGGGCTTTATCAATTAGAATTTGAAGAAATTAATTTAAATCTTCTCAGAAAAACTGTAAATATTCGAAATATTGAATTACATGCCACTCCAGAAAATCGTGAAGATTCTATAAATGCAAAGAATATCTATGACGCAAATGTTGGAGAAGTAAATATCTCCTTGGAATCTGTATTAAGAATATATACAGATAAAGAATTAGTAGTTGATGGAATTGAAGTCATTGACCCTTTACTTTTTATGACCAAAATCAATCCTGAAAAGAAACCATTGAAATTTGGTAGGGAAACAGGTGAGCTTTATGATGTAATATCTCAATATTTAGAATTACTTCAAATCAATTACCTTAAAGTGAGAAGTGGTACTGTTGATCATTCCCCAAGTAATTTTCGATTAAAAGCTATTGATTTTGATGTAGAAAACTTTGAAGTTTCACAGAGAACTAGAAGAAAAAAAATATTTTACTCTGAAGCCATAAACCTTGGTGTTAATCAGCAATCTATCTTATTGCCAGATAGCATTCATGAACTAAGCTTTGAAGGATTTGAGTTATCTACAAAAGACTCCATTCTTAACTTTAGTAATTTCAAAATCAATACCCGAAAGGATGTGAATGCAACAGAAATTTTCGAAAATGAGAATCAAAATATTTATGATATCAATATTCCAACCTTAGAACTTCAAGGAATCAACTATTTAAAAGCTTATGAAGACAACTTTTTGGTGGTGGAAAAAGTCAATATTCCTAAACCAAAAATCAAAATTCAATCGGTTTTAAAATCGAAAAAACAGAATACCGAACAGGCAGAAAACAGTATAGGAGCTTCTCTTTTGGCACTTTTTGATTTAATAAAAATTAAAGATTTTAAAATTGAAGAAGGTGGCTTAAATCTGACTTTAAAAGGCGATAATCAACAAAGATTCTTATCGGACAATATCAGCATTAACCTTTTTAATATTGAGTTAGATTCAACTCAACGAGACATACAAAATATAATTCATTACTTTGAACATGCTTCAGTCGAGATCAATGATTACGACTATCTATTACCAGACAACCTTCATAATATTAAATTCAAAAAACTGAACTTCAACACTATAGATTCAACCCTTTTAGTGCAAAACCTTGAGGTAAAACCATCTAGAAGTTTAGATGACAGTACTTTAACCCAATTCAACCTAAACTTACCTCTGCTTAAAATGGAAGGCATTGCCCATCGAGATATTTATGATAATGACCGAATTAATTTAAAAAACCTGGCCTTATCTAATTCAAAAATCATAATCACCCCTCCCTATTTAAAAAAATCTGAACAACAAGAGGCAATTATCACACCTGAAAGACTTTTTGATATTTTAGGTAAATACTTTAATGAAATTAAACTTAAAGAATTTTCAGTGCTCAACACTGACCTTAGTGTTGGAGAGTTTCTAATTGGAAAGTCATTAAATATAAAATCATATTTACTAAAAATTGATTCCAGCTTTAATTCTTGGCATAAAGTAGCAGACAGTACTTTAATAAATGGCCAGGAATTAAATTACAAATTTAATTCGGGAAATATACGGGTCAGTACTTTTCAATCTGAAAACAACTTACACTCTTTGGATTTAACAAAATTAGAAATTGCCTCTCAAGATTTCAAAGATCCATTAACAGTAGATTATTTAAGTTTAAGAGGTCTAGAAATAGATAGCCTTCTTAATCGCAAGAAAATTGCAATTGATAGTATAACGCTATTTAAACCCAATCTTAATTTCAGCTATAAAGAACTAAATAATCCTTCGAAGGGTAAGAATGGATGGCAATTTTCAAGTAAACCAATAAATATCTTATTAACAGAAGGACGATTAAATTATCAACTTGATGAATTCAAAAATGTCAAGATTAATAACTTTGATATTGAATTGAATTACCAAAATAAGGTAAAACTTTTTCAGGTAACAGCTAAAGAAATAATACTTAATGATGACGAAATTAAGCACCAAATCACACTAGCAGAATTAAATCTTCCCAAAGATCAAAACAATTTATTATTAAGTGATATTCAAGTTAAACCAAAAGAAAACAACGATAGCTTAGCCGTTAATTTAAAAATACCTGAAATACGTTTTACTGATTTCAATAAAGATTTACTGATTCAAAAGAGGATGTTTGAAGCAGATAGTATGATGGGCCAAATCAGTCAATTAAATTTTACTGGAATGAAAGATTTAAAAAAGAGTTTTAAATCGTTAAATAAAGATAAAGAAAGTGAAAGTAAATCTATTTTTAGAATAAAAAATAGCCTCATTGACTTAAAAGAATCCTTTATAGTTTTGTTTGATGATGAACAAGAAAGAACCCAAATAGTAAATTTAAATGCGAAGCTCAATATCTCTAATTTAAATTTCCCAGAAAATAAGAATCAGAATCTATCCTATGCAGATGATTTCACGAACAGTGATAACCAACTCATTTCCACGCCGGTTGTTACAATTTCTTCGTCAACTTTACCAACGTGGAGCAGTGCGTATGGAAGCCGCATTGGCTGGGCACAAGGTTTGTACAATTTTATGACCGACTCTGACGGTACGCGCACGGCACCTGTGTACAATGACTTGACTGATCCACAGATAGTAAATGCAAATCTACTCCACGCGGCACAAGCAACTCACACATTGCT
>QNXU01000138.1 GCA_003973485.1 Bacteroidota bacterium
TCAGATGTGAATGGCAACTCCATTAAACTGGCTATTTATAATGGAGTTAATAGGGTTGATTTAGTAGAAAATAACGATTACGGTTACTGTTCCCTAATTAAAGCAACAAAGCAAGTTTTAGATAAATTAGCTGTTGAAAATAAAATCAGCACTAAAATCACTTCAAAAGAACGAGAGAATAGACCTGTTTGGGATTCTATAGCCATTCGTGAAGCAGTTATTAATGCTGTTATTCATAATGACTATACAAATGAGGTTCCTCCTAAATTCGAAATTTTTGATGATAGAATAGAGATTACTTCCGCAGGAGGATTACCTACGGGGATTAATAAAACAGAGTTTTTTGAAGGGATATCTATACCCAGAAATAAGGAATTAATGCGGATTTTCAAGGACTTGGATATGGTAGAACAGCTTGGTTCAGGAATACCAAGAATACTTCAAGTTTATCCAAAAGATTGTTTTAAAATTAGTGAGAACTTTATAAGAATGTCTTTCCCTAAAGAAATTGGTAAAACTGAGTCCTCACTTGGAGGTGGTCCAATAGGTAGTCCAATGGGTGGTCCAATAAGTGGTCTAATAGAATTAACAGATCGCCAGAAAGAAGTGCTAGAACTAATAAGACAAGATAGTAAATTGACAAAAAGAGCTCTTGCTGAAAAACTAGGGATCAATGTTTCTGCCGCACAGGCTCATATTGATAATTTAAAGGAAAAAGGCATGATTTTAAGACAAGGAGGAACTAGAGGTAAATGGGTATTAACCAATAAAATATGAAATTCACCGAAGCCCAACTTGAAGCAAGTTTTATTGATGAATTCCAGAAGCTGGATTATACCTATCATAATGGTTCTGAATTACGACAGGCTAAGGCTACACAATTAGCTAAAGAACCCAGGCTGCAATATGGTCATGTGGTGGAAGAAGATGTTCTCATTAGAGATGATTTAGCTCATTATTTATCCAAGAGATACGAAAAAGAGGGCATTACGCTTATTGAAATAGAGCGAATCATTCGTGAGATAGAAAAACTGCCAGCTTCAGACCTCTATGAAAGTAATAAAGCTTTCATGCGAAAACTGAGCAATGGCTTTATTTTTAAAAGAGAGGATTACAAGCAGAAAGACTTATTTATCGAATTCATTGATCATGAAGATGATAAAAATAACAGCTACAAAGTAGTCAATCAGTTAGCCATTCAGGGATCTGAAATGCGTATTCCTGATATGATTCTCTACATCAACGGATTGCCGCTTGTAGTTTTTGAATTTAAAACAGCCATTCAAGAGGATGTTACCATTCATAATGCCTACAGGCAATTAACGGTTACCTACCGAAGAAATATACCAGAGCTATTTAAATACAATGCCTTTTGTGTCATTAGTGATGGCGTTAATTCAAAAGCTGGATCCTTCTTCGCTAAAGAAGAATTCTTTTATGCCTGGCGTAAAATTACAGGTGACGAGCAGGAAGAATTGCAGGGAATTGATTCCATGAGATCTTTAATATTAGGAATGTTCCAAAGAGAAAGGCTTAAAGATATCATCAGAAATTTCATCCTCATTCCGGATCAATCCCATAAGCAGGAAAAAATATTATGCCGATATCCGCAATACTATGCTGCCCGAAAACTTTTTGAAAGCATTAAAAAGCAAAAACGACCTTTAGGTGATGGTAAAGGTGGAACCTACTTTGGTGCTACTGGCTGTGGTAAAAGCTATATTATGCTTTTTCTAACTCGCTTGTTAATGCGCAGTACAGCTCTCTCCAGCCCGACCATAGTGGTGATTACCGACCGAACAGATTTAGATGATCAATTGTCCAAGCAATTTACAGGAGCTAAAACTTATGTAGGTGACAATAGCATTGATTCCGTCACAAGCAGAGCACATTTGCGGGAATTATTACAAGGTCGAAGCAGTGGTGGCGTGTTTTTGACCACCATTCACAAGTTTACAGAAGATACCCAATTGCTTACTGAAAGAGATAATGTCATTTGCATCTCAGATGAAGCACATCGTTCTCAGGTCAACTTGGATCAAAAGATTAAGATAACAGAAAAAGGAGCAAAGAAAAGCTATGGCTTTGCAAAGTATCTGCATGATTCATTACCCAATGCCACTTATGTTGGCTTCACTGGAACTCCAATTGATGCTACAATAGATGTATTTGGCCCTGTGGTAGATGCTTACACCATGAGGGAGTCAGTCACCGATGAGATTACAGTTCGCATAGTGTATGAAGGCCGAGCTGCTAAGGTGCTTTTGGATAACGAGAAACTTCAAGAGATTGAAAAGTACTATGACGAAGCTGCAGAGGCAGGAGCCAATGAATATCAGGTAGAGGAATCCAAAAAAGCGAATGCTAAAATGAATGCTATTATTGGTGACCCTGATCGCATTCGAGCCGTAGCGGAAGATTTTGTGCAGCATTACGAAAAGCGTGTTGAAGAAGGGGCTACTGTCCTGGGTAAAGCGATGTTTGTTTGTAGCAGTCGGAAAATCGCTTATGCTTTTTATCAAGAGCTTATCAACTTAAGACCTGATTGGGGAGAAATCAGAACAGCAGCCCCAGGAGCAGATCTAGAAGAAGGTGAAGAAAAAGAGATTAAAGCCATTGAAAAAGTAAAAATGGTGATGACTCGAAATAAGGAAGACGATGATGACCTCTATGAATTGTTGGGAACCAAAGAATACAAATCAGAATTAGACCGGCAATTCAAAGAAGCAAAATCGAATTTTAAAATTGCATTAGTAGTGGATATGTGGCTAACAGGATTTGATGTCCCTTTCTTAGACACCATTTATATTGATAAGCCCATTCAAAAGCATTCTTTGATACAGACCATTTCTCGTGTTAACCGCAATTACGAAGGCAAAAACAAAGGCTTGGTAGTAGATTATATTGGCATAAAATCCAAGATGAATCAGGCTTTAGCCATGTACTCCAAATTAGAAGGTGATAGCTTTGAAGACATCGATCAAAGTATCATAGCTGTTAAGGATTATTTAAATGTTTTGGAAAAAATGTTCCATCATTTTGATGCTGGTTTATATTATGAGGGAAATCCTACAGAAAGATTGGATTGCCTCAAGAGAGCAGCTGATTTTGCTATGCAAACTAATCAGCAGGAAAAGCGCTTTATGGAATTGGTGAAAAGACTGAAAGCCGCTTATGATATTTGCGTAGGTTCTGAGGAATTAGGAGAAGACAGAAGAGACCAAATTCATTTCTATTTAGCAGTTCGTTCCATCATCCATAAGTTGACTAAAGGAAATGCGCCTGATACTGCTCAGATGAATGAAAAAGTTAGAGAATTAATTAGGCAGGCTATCAAAAGTGATGGTGTAGAGGAAATTTACCAATTAGGAGATGAACAGACCCATCAAATTGATCTATTTGATGAAGATTATTTGGATAAAATAAATGGTGTAAAACTGCCTAATACTAAGATCAAGCTTTTGCAGCAATTGCTTAAAAAAGCCATTGAAGAGTTTAAGAAAACCAACCGTGCTAAGGGAATTGATTTTAGTAAGAAATTCCAGTCGCTAGTAGATCAATACAATGAGCGTAAAGAGTTAAACGATTATCAAGGCCAGGTATATGATGATATTGCTGAGCAATTCACCAATATGATCATGGATATGAAAGCAGCTTTTGCTTCAGGGGATGAATTAGGAATCAGTTTTGAAGCCAAAGCATTCTACGACATCTTAAAGCAGCTGGCCAACAAATATGACTTTGAATATCCTGATGAAAAGCTAATTCCCCTATCGGAAAATGTCAAGGCTTTAGTGGATGATAAAGCTAAATACACCGACTGGAACAAAAGGGAAGATATTAAAGCGGAGCTCAAGGCTAATCTGGTAGTCCTACTTGGGGAAAATGATTACCCTCCTGTAGATCGTGATGAAGTATATCAGGAGATTTTTGAGCAGGCTGAAAATTTTAAGAGGTATAATTCTTAGAAGAATACTTTAGCAAAATATTTTTTTTTGACTCAAGCCCAATGATTTTTCCCCATGGTGCTCATTTGATTTCTCCTCAAATGTTTAGCACCTTCTCTGGAGTAAAATGGGTCTGTTTCCAATTCTGGTCTAGAATTTAGAACATGTCCATGTTTTTCTTCTATTTCCTTTCTTTTGGTATATTTAAACCAAGTTTTTTCTTCAATTGAAATGGGCTCACGCTCACCTTTTGCCACCTCAATAAATAGTTTTTGTTTTTCAGTATAGGGTTCTAATTCACCAGAAATCAATGCCTTGAACCAATGACCATATTTTTCTAAAATCTCTCTTTCTTCATTGCTAAAAATTGCCAGACTACAATCCATTTTAAATTTGCCTTTTTGGGAGATTAGTTTTAGGTGGGCATCTTTGATGTTTTTCATTTTGAAAGGTTTAGTTGAAATTCATTATGTAATAATTACATTAAATTATATAATTTTAATGATAAAATCAAGAATAGCAATACTTTTAAATATAATTTCTCTAGTAGAAAAGCATAAATAATGAAGAATTAAAACAGGCAATTTTTTAATTGACATTGCCTGTTTTACTGCCTTATCTTACTTTTTTGCAAATCTTAACTTAACAGTATCCACCAGATAATAAACCATAGGTACTAAAAATATGGTCAAAATTAAGGAAGAAAGAAGTCCACCTATAATCACCCAAGCCAGTCCATTTTTCCATTCTGATGCAGTGCCGGTGGCCATGGCTATAGGTAACATTCCAAAAACCATTGAAAGTGTAGTCATCAAAATGGGTCTAAGTCTTCCTTTTCCAGCTATCAATAATGCTTCTTTAAAATGCTTTCCTTCTTCTTTTAATTGATTCGTGAAATCAACTATCAAAATGGCATTTTTTGTTACCAAGCCCATCAACATAATTAAACCTAATAAAGCAAATAAACTCAAATTGCTTAAGGATAAGTTTAAGGCTAAAAATGCCCCAATTGCAGCAACAGGAATTGAAAATAACACTACAAAAGGATAGATGTAATTATCATATAATGCGACCATGATAAGGTAAATTAACAAAAAGGAAATAAGCAAAACAGAGCCTAATGCACCAAAACTATCATTTTGACGCTTTATATCACTTCCCCAGGTCATTTCTATTCCTTCTGCTAAGGGGTTATTTCCTAAATAGGCTACCACATCATCCGCCACAGTTCCTGAAGGACGACCCAAAGCATCAGCCGTAAGCGTTACAGCAGGTTGTCGATCTTTTTTCTCCAAAAGAGAGGGTGAATTATCTAATTCGATCTTTGCAAATTGTTCTATTTCTATAGCTTGTCCCTTTGGATTAATAATGGATAATTGCTGAATGTCCTCATAGTTTTGTCTACTAAATTCATCTAGCCAAATTCTAAGCGGATATTCAATTCCATCTTCCGTAAGTGAAGCATCATCGTTACCAGTAAAAGCTGTTCTAATATTTAGCCCTACATAAGCAGTGCTCAGACCCAGACGCTGCATCTTATCTTTGTCGGGAATGATTTTGTATTCAGGACTTCCTTCTTCGACCGAAAGTCGCACATTATCAGCACCAGGGATTTTCTCGATTATAGCTTTTAACTCATTTGCACTATGCATAACGCTATCTAAATGACTGCCGCTTAAGGTAATTTCTATGGGTGCCGTTCGCGGAATTAATCCTAAGGCGGACATAGAATAATTTATTCCCGGAAATTGCTCTTGTAAATCAGCTCTTAATCTCCTCATGAAAACTTCAGTATCTTTTGCTTCTAGACCTGAGGCTTTCAACTCTTTTTTGGAAGTTTTTAATTGAATGGTGAATTCAGTTTTGTTAGCTGAACCTACTCCCAAACTTCCTATTCCTGTGCTCGGTCCTCCTATATTGCTGAATACAGTCGATACTTCTGGTTGGTTTAAAATGAATTCCTCAATTTCAGTAGATACAGCATTATTTTTTTCTATAGGAGTAGATTTATCATATTCCAGCGCCATTTTGAACTTTCCTTGATCTCCTGTGGAAATCAATTCTTTCCCAATGATGCCCTGCTTCATAATGCCCAAAGTCATAACAAAAAGTAGGATTACTATAGCAGTAAAAGCAATTTTGTGTTCTAATACCCAGTTAAGGAGCTTTCCATACCAATCGGTAAGGGCATCAAGTTGTCTCTCAAACCATAATAGAAACTTATTAAAGAAATTAGTAGGCTGTAAATCTTCTTTTTTCCCAATTCTTGAGGCTAGCCAAGGGGTAAGAGTAAATCCAACAAGTAAACTGGTTAGTGTAGAAGTAATGACTACTACAGAGAATTGTTTTAGCATATCTGCCACAAAAACCTGAAGGAATAGGATGGGTAAAAATACCACCACATCAACGAGCGTAATGGATAGAGCCGAAAAACCGATTTCCATTCTTCCGTCCATGGCAGCCTCTCTTTTTTTCTTGCCCATATCCAGATGGCGCTGAATGTTTTCCAATACCACGGTTGCATCATCTACCAAAATCCCAATAATGAGGGACATGGCTAATAAGGTCATTAAGTTTAAGGTGTAACCTAAAAGCCACATTACGGCAAATGCGGTTACTAATGAAGTTGGAATTGCGACCAAAACGATGATAGCGTTTCTAAAACTTCTTAAAAACAATAACATTACCAGAGAAACCAAAACTACTGCTAAAATCAGATCCACAACTACTGAATTTACTGCAGCTATAGTATTATCGGTGCTATCATCTGCAATAATAAATTGAACATTAGAAGCTTTGTTTTGCGCTTCGATTTTCTGAAATCTTTCTTTTACAGCCCTAGAAACTTCAACTGCATTTGCATCTCCTTGTTTTTTGAGTAAAAGCCCTATTCCTTCTTTGCCGTTATATCGACTTAATGAGCTAGTTTCTTTAGTGCCATCAGTTACAGTGGCAACATCTTTCACATAAACGGGGCTTCTAGGAAATGGCATGGCAAGTTGCACATTTTCAATATCCTCTAATGTTTTGAATTTACCAGTCAGTCTTACTGAGTTCAATGCTTGATCTGTTTTTAAATTACCTGCAGGAACATCCACTCCAGACCGATTGATAGCTTCCACCACTTGCAATAAAGAGAGCTTATGCAGCTTTAATTTATTTTGATTCACCTTTATTTGAATCTCTCTTTCCTGACCACCTAGCATGGTAATCTCCGCTACTCCTGTTATTTGTTGTATTTGAGGCAGATATTCATCCTTCATTTTCTGATAAAATTCTTTGGAGGATAGATCAGAAGTAGCGCTTATGGACATAATTGGCAAGTCGTTAGGAGACACCTTACTCATCACCGGGCTTTGCACATCTGCGGGCAAATCTTTTTTGATATTGTCAATATAGCGCTGTGCATCCTGCATGGTTTTATCCAAATCAGTTCCATAATTCAAATTAGCTATGATAATGGAGGCATTGGGTAAAGATTTGGTCACCAAAAAATCCACTCCTTCTAAGTTTGAAAGTGCATCTTCTATTTTTTCCGACACGGAAGTTTCTACTTCCTTGGGTTCTGCTCCAGGATAAATGGTTTTAATAACAACTACGGGCTGATTGAAATCGGGCATTAATTCATAGCTCAATTTGTTAAAACCAATAATACCCAAGAGGGTGAAAATGCTGAATAATACTATAATCAGCGAGGGTCTTTTGATAGAAATTTCAGTAATATTCATGGTTTGCTGATTTAATTTAATTCCACATTTGCACCGTCAAAAAGATTGATAAAACCTTCCGTTACTATCACATCCCCTTCCTTTAATCCTTTTGAGATAATGGCTTTATCTTGAATTTTATCGGCTACCGTTATTTTCTGTAAAACAGCATTGTTATTTTTGATCAGATATACCTGTGCATCCGAAGAACTGCCCACCAAGGCAGAAGCAGGAATGCTAATCAATTTGTTTGGGCTATTTTTCGATATGGTAACTTGCCCAAACATGCCGGATTTTAATTTTAAGTCTGAGGTGTTTTCAATTTCAAATTCTACCGGGAAATGGTTGCTCATATTGGCTTTGCTTCCTATCAAAGTAATTTTTCCGCTTAACAATAAATCAGGGTATGCATCGGCTATTACCGTATGGCTTTGTCCTAATTCAAATAGATGAAGTACTGTTTCCGCTACATTAATGCTGAATTTGAGTGTTGAAATATCTGTTAGTTGAATCAGCGGCATTCCAGGAGCTGCAAAACTTCCAATTTCACTCATTTTAGCAGTAATAATTCCGTTAAATGGTGCTTTGATTTCTGTTTTACTAATTTTATCTAAAGCTATTGCTTGCTTAACTTTAGCACTTTTCAATCCGGTTTGAGCCTTTTCAAACTGAATTCCTTTAATGGCATCACTTTCTGCTAAAGATTGATACCTTTTAACATCAGATTCTAAATCTTCCATTAGAACATTGATACTTTCTAATTCAAGTCTTAATAATGAGTTATCTAATTTGATTAAAGGCTGACCTCTTTTTACAATATCTCCTTCTTCCACTAAATACTGATTTATTTTTCCTTGTATTTCAGCGCTAATCTTGCTTTCTTTTTCAGCTTTAAAACTGCCAGTAAAGCTTGTTTTATGTTGAAAATAATTGAAGGAAATGGTGTCTGCCTTAACAGCAATAGCTTTTTCTTTATCGTATTGATAAATCTTATTTTCGGAAATGGATTTATTGCTTTTCAATTTCATAGCCATCACTACTATTACCGCTATGCCTATGATTATACCGATTATTTTTTTCCAGTTCATTTCTTTAGTAATTAATGTTTTTAATATTTCCTCTTAATTTCTTGAGCTCTAAATCAGCCTTTAGATAATCTACTATGGCTGTAAGGTTTGCTTGCTGAGCTTCTCTCAAAGCATTTTCAGCTAATAAGACTTCCGTCAAGTTTACTAAGCCTTCATTTTTCTGAAGGAGGCTTTCATTGTAAATTTTCTGTGCTAGTGCGATTTGTTCTTCGGTGGTAAGCACTGATTTCTCTGTCATGTCTTTTTGCATCTCAGCATTTTCAATTTTCATAGCATTTGCTTCACTAATAAGCTCTTGCTGAAGCGCATTATTCTCCAGTTCAAAATGCTTCTGCTTCAACTTTCTTTTTGTGACCCCTTTATTGAAAATTGGGTAGGAGAGTTGCAAGCCCACAAAGCTCATGGGAAAGAATTTTAAAAATTCATTAGGGGATTGATCGTAGCCGAAACCTGTGGTACCATAACTACCCACTAGGTTCACATTTGGGATGAATCGGGACTGATTTAAAGTACTTATCTCACTTTGAATTAATTGTTCTTGAGTTTTGGCAATTTGATAATCCAAGATAATTCCAGACTCTTCCTGCAAACTTTCCTGAAATTTGATGTTAGTTTTTATTTCCAGATTTAGATCCAAGGAAACTCCCATAGTAAATTTCAAAGCATTAATTATTTGATCATACTTATAGCTTAAATTTTGCTCTTGGTTTTTCAGCTGAGAGATCTGTAGCTCAATTTTACTAACATCTGTCCCTGTTGCTAGCTTTTCATTCTTTAAAGACTGAAGGTTTTCAAGCAGTTTTTCAGCATTTTTTAAATTAGCTTTTACAAAATTGAGCTGATGGCTAATTATTTTGGCATTGTAATAGAGATTAGAAATTTCAAAATACACCTCTTCCTCTGATTTTTGATATTTCAATTCAGTTAGTTCCGATGCTAGATTGGTGTTTCTGATTGCGCCCTGTATATCAGCATTATATAAAGGAATTGCAATTTGAAGGTTAGCATTGATATTATGTGGAACCCCGAATTGTATTTCATTGAATTGTCCTTCCGAAGCCGCAGGGTTGAAGGTAGAAAGAGGCATTAACTGATAGAGCAAATCAGTGAAATATTTATAATCTGCATTAGCTGTAACTTTCGGTAATAGATGTGCTTTTGCCTCTTTTTCTCTTTCTTTACCAATAGCAATAGAATTTCTTCCGCTTTCTAAATTATTGTTGTGGACTAAAGCCGTATCAATACACTGCTTTAAAGTCCAAACTTGAGCACTTGCTATTTCCATTTTCAAGAATAGAAAAAGTATTAGCAATATAAGTTTGTGAGTGTTTACTAACTTCATTGGATAAATTTTTTTTAGTTAATCAATTCTTTTATTGAAAATATTGGTGATAAGTATCGAATGAGGTTTTCAATTTTTGAATTATTTGATCTGCTTCTTTTTCATTTTGAGCTTCAAGAAGTGCAGTAGTTAACTTCATATGAGGATGTAGCCATTTATGTAACTCATCATGACTTTTGCCTTTCATAGTACAGGATTTTACCAACTCATCATTATTAGCTTTCAATTGCTCGGCAAGAATTTCATACTCCTTGCCATCATACTTATCCAAAGCGATTTCACTGCGCTCTAAAGGTGGTTTCATTTCCTGATTTACCTCCCATTTTTGTCCATCATTCAGTTCAATGCCAAGGTCATTCTTGTCCTGCTGAATTGGGCTCTTTGTTTCACTTTTTTCCTTTGTGGAGCTATTACAAGCACTCATTGTAAAAAATAGTGCTATTGATAAATAGGTTATAAAGCTTAAATTCTTCATCATTTCTTCTTTAAAAGTTTTAAAAGTGTTTGTATCAATTTATGTCCTGGTTCCTCTATGTCATAGTTGAAATCAGCAATTCGCCATTTAAACATAAATAGCCTAAAAGAACCCATGACTACATTTAGTAATTCCTCTACGGATATTTCATTTGTAAAAATGTCATCTTTTTGCCCTTGCATAATGATGGGTTTTAGGTGTTTCATTTTTACAGTCATTATTTTATGTATCGCATCATTTACTTTCTGGCTTTCCTCCATTAATCCATCAGAGAAAACTGCTACCACGAAATATGGATTACTTTTGAAAAATGTAAATTGGCTGGTAAAAAGGTTAATAAATTTTTCTTCCACAGTTTGATTCTCTGAAATAGCTACTCCATATCTTTCGTCCATATTTTTTGCCAAATACTCAAGCATGGCAATAATAATATCTTGCTTGCTAGAGAAATGACGGTAAATTGCGCTTTCAGAAAAATTCATTTCCTTAGCCAAATTTTTTATGGTTAATCCTCCTACGCCAGAAGCAGTAAGTATTTTGCCCGCTGCTTCTATGATTTCTAACTGTCTATTGGTAATCTCTTTCATGGTAAGTAAGTATTCACTAACAAAGATATATACTCTTTTTAAAAATAAAAGTTTTGTTGAGTAATAAATTTATATTCAGGCCAACATTGTAAATTTGAAGAGTTTTAGTTTAATGTGAATTTATTTTGGATTAATTGATTATTCAATTCAAAGGGATTACTTTTAAAAAGTTACTGAGAAGCTATTATTGAATAATATTTCCTTATGCACCCAAAAACCAATAAAATAAGCTGCGAAGAATGTGCTACCACTTCATGTTTTGTGAAACGGACAAACCCGGAGTGGCTAGGCAAAATCAGCAAATTCAAAAATCAAGTGGTTTACCCTAAAGGGCAGTACATTTTTTCTGAAGGCTCTCCAGTATTTGGAGCGTATTTTATTCAATCGGGAGATGTAAAAATTGTTAGCAGCAGTTTTTCTGGAAGACAAAATATTGTGCGATTAGCTAAGGCTGGTCACATGATGGGGCATAAAGGAGAAGCAAAGGAAAATTATCCAATAGGTGCGGTGGCACTCAACGATGCTCGCGTTTGTTTTCTTAATAACGAGCTGCTCTATGATGCATTCTTGAACAATACTCATTTCACTATAGAAATCATGATGTTCTATTCAAAAGAACTTCGCAAAAGTGAAATGCGCAATAAATTTTTTGCTCAGATGACCACAGATGAAAAAGTGGCTTATGCTATTCTTTATGCTGGTGAAATAGTGGGGCAGAAAAATAGTAAAGGACAAATAATGATTACACTCAGCCGCCAAGAACTGGCACAGATTGCTGGCACCAATGCAGAACAAGTTAGCCGAACCATCAGCCAAATGAAAAATGAGGGCTTATTATCTTTGGATGGTCGTTGTATTTGCATTGAAAATCTCACTGGAGTGTATGATTTACTCTCCGAATACGAACAATTTATTTAGTTATCTGCGTTTTCGCAGAATTATCTCTGTAAATAAACTTCTTAATCCCTGATTTGGAACATTTCTATTGTAAAATTCTCTGTTGATCTTTGTTTCAATAAAAAAAAAGGATAAAAACATCCGAATATATTTAAAAATAGAGAATATGAAAACGCATAGAAAAACTCAGACACGATTCACTTATTTGTTTTTTGCACTGTTATTCCCTTTTCTTTTCGCGGCTTGTCAGCAACAGGAAGAAGTTGTGAAATCCAACAGAAATAAAAATGAAGACATTAAAGTAGTAGGTACAATGAAAGCGGAACTGACCGCTCCACCTCATGTTCCAAAACCCATAGGTAAAAGAACTGCCAAAAGGCTTTTTGTGGATATGGAAATCATAGAGGAAGTGGCTGAAATGGATAATGGCGTTGAATACGTTTACTGGACATTTGGCGGAAGCGTTCCTGGCTCATTTATTAGAACAAGAGTGGGAGATATAGTTGAATTCACACTTAAAAATCACCCTGACAATAAACTTCCTCATAATATTGATTTGCATGCTGTAACTGGTCAGGGAGGAGGAGCGGAAGCTTCATTTGTAGCGCCTGGTCAGCAGAAAACATTTTCTTTCAAAACACTGAACCCTGGCTTATATGTATATCACTGTGCTACAGCGCCAGTTGGAATGCACATTGCAAACGGTATGTATGGATTGATTTTAGTAGAACCATTAGGAGGATTGCCACCTGTAGATAAAGAATATTATGTAATGCAAGGTGATTTTTACACTAAAGGAAAGCATGGAGAAAAAGGCTTGCAAGATTTCGATTTGCAAAAGGCGGTGGATGAAAACCCTGATTATGTAGTCTTTAATGGTAAAGTAGGTGCTTTAACGGGTGAAAATGCACTAACTGCCCAAGTGGGTGAAACCGTAAGAATTTTCTTTGGAAATGGCGGTCCTAATCTTGCTTCTTCTTTTCATGTAATTGGTGAAATTTTTGACAAAGTGTACCTAGAAGGTGGTAAAAGTATTAATGAGAACGTACAGACCACTTTAGTTCCAGCTGGTGGTTCAGCAATGTTGGAGTTCACAGTGGAGTCTCCTGATAATTTGGTTTTGGTAGATCACTCAATATTTAGAGCATTCAATAAAGGTGCTTTGGGTATTTTAAGCGTATCTGGTGAGGAAAACCATGTGGTATATGACGAAGGCACAGAAGCAATTCCTTACATTCCACAATCTGAAATTGCAGAAAACACTCCTCCACAGGAAAAAGAAGTTGAAGCAAAAGTTGAAGAGCCAGCACCGGCACCAGCTGATTTTGATTTACAAAACAGTATAACGAAAGGCAAAAAGATTTACTCTCAAAACTGTTTGGCATGTCACCAAGCTGAAGGTCAGGGAATACCTAAAACCTTCCCGCCACTTGCTGGATCTGATTATATAAATGGTCACCCAGAAAAGGCGATCAATGCAGTGGTAAATGGTTTAACAGGTGAGATTAAAGTAAACGGTGAAACCTATAATAGCGCAATGCCTGCTCAAAGATTGAGCGATGAAGATGTAGCTGCTGTGCTCAATTTTGTTTACAGCAATTGGGGTAATAATGGAACTACCATTACACCTGAGCAAGTAAAAAACAATAAATAAAATACCATGCTTAGATATTTCACTATCGCAATCTTTTTCCTATTCCATTTAAATGTAAATGGACAGGAAATTGAGATGCGCAAAATTGAAGGGGGAGTTTATGTCCCCCTTTATGGAAGCCAAGAAGAAGTGCAGGTAGAAATAGAACCATTTTACATGGATGCTAAACCTGTTACTCATCAAGAGTTTGCCGAATTTATCAAGCAATATCCTCAATGGTCAAAAGAAAATGTGAAAGCATTATTTGCAGATGCCAGCTATCTGACCAAATGGACTGCTGATGGTGAAGTGCCTAAGCATTTAATAAATAGCCCGGTGAATAATGTCTCTTGGTATGCAGCCAAGGCTTATTGTGAATGTCAGGATAAGCGACTTCCTACCACAGATGAATGGGAATTTGCTGCAATGGCTAGTGAAAATTCAATTGATGCTAGAGAAGACAGTTTATTCAATCAAAAAATAGTATCAGGCTATGAAAAACCTAAAACTTATTTAAAAGAAGTGGGGCAAAGCACTCCTAATTATTACGGAGTTTATGATTTACATGGCTTGGTTTGGGAATGGGTCTATGATTTTAACAGTATCATGATTACTGGTGAATCAAGATCCAACAATAATACAGACGCTAATTTATTTTGTGCAGGAGGAGCTGTCAGTGCTAATGATCTCATGAATTATGCCGCTTTCATGCGCTATGCCATAAGATCAAGTTTAAAAGCTAGAAATACCATGAGCAATATGGGCTTTCGCTGTGTAAAGGATTACGATAAGAACGAATTAGAATTAAATCAATAAAAGTCCTGAAAGGACGTCATATTTTAACACAGGGTGAAGCCCTGTGTTAAAAAAAAACTATCTCCAAAGCCCTGAAAGGGCGTAATACTAATTAATTTAAAATACAATCGCTATGAAAACGCTAATGATGTTTCTCGCTACTATTCTATTTTTCGCTTGCGAGAATGTAGAAAATACTGCCTCAAATGATGAAGATAAAGGCATTACTTCCAAAGAAGAATTTAATGACTTATCTATTTATAACATTCCCTCTGTTTGGACTACCCAGCACAATGAGCAAATAGAATTCAAAGATTTGCAAGGAAGTGTTTTGGCTGTGGTAATGGTCTATACTTCTTGCCAGACAGCATGTCCAAGATTAGCTGCGGATATGCGGAATATTGAAGAGCAAGTAGCTGAAAAAGGAAAAGAAAATGTGAAATATGTATTAGTGAGTATTGATCCAGAAAATGATACACCAGAGCGATTAACCCAATTTGGAGAAGATTATCAATTAGAAGGTGATCAGTGGTTGTTTCTAAGAGGAACAGAAGAAACCGTAAGAGAATTTGCCAATATCGTGGCGGTTAAATACAAACAAATCTCTCCCATTGACTTTTCTCATTCCAATATTATCTCTGTTTTTGATACGGAAGGGGTAATGCAACATCAGCAAGAAGGCTTAGGCGTAAATAATAAAGAAACGATTGAAAAAATTATTGAATTAAGTAACTAATGGCACATAATATATTTTATGATTAAGCTACCTTCGCAGCAAAATGAAAAAACGAATAGCCATATCTTTTTCAATTCTTATCTTGGCATTGCCTATGGTAAAGTTGGCTATTCTTATTCAATTCGGTTTTAATCGTGATTATATCATTGAAAATCTCTGTGTAGAACGTGATAAGGCAATTAATACCTGTCAGGGACAATGTCTTTTATCTCAAAAGTTAAATAAAGCCTCTAATAAAGAGAAAGAACAAGAATCTTTTCTAGTAAAGCTTGTAGAGCAACTTTTCATAATCAAAAACAAATATGTTGGCATTAAATCTAATCATATCATAGGCCACATTTCAAAAACACCAGTTACTAATTCCTTTGTTATTAGAATATTTGAGAGTCAAATATTTCACCCACCTATTTTTTTGAATAGACCATATTGAGACAAAAGGCAGCAATAGTTTTGCTGTAAAATCAAATTATAATCTATTCAAATTTAAAATATTATGATTCATTCTATTACTATGCCCAAAGCAATTTTATTGCTTCTGGCTGTGCTAATAGGCTTATCTGCCTATGCGCAAAAAAAAGAAAAATTAAAATTTTTGGATGCTGACACCAAAGAGCCTATCGTTGGTCTATATTATCAATATGCACAGCAATCTGGAGCTTCAAATGAAAGTGGAGAAATTGAGCTTTATTTTGTAGAAGGTGAAAGATTAGTGCTAAGCCATATTAATTTTGGTAAATGGCAGCTAAAATCGAATGAAATATCAGAAGCATTAAAATCTAATAAGCCATTACTTAGAACTAAGCATATTGAAATTCTTCAGCCGGTAAGCGTCATTAGCTTAAGGCCCAATTTGGCAGAAAAAGATGAGCAATTAAGCTTAAATGATACAGAAAAAATTCATCATGATGCTGGCGCTATTTTATCAATAAATCCAGCAATAAACGCAATCAGGAAAAGCCCAGCTTTTGGGTTTGATCCTGTTATGAGAGGCTTTTAATATGATCAGCTCAATGTAGTAATTGACGGACTTCAATCTGCTAATGCTGCTTGCCCTAATCGAATGGATCCGGGAAGCAGCCAAATCATGCTAAATCAAATTAAAAAAGTGGAGATCTTGAAAGGTCCTCATGCTTTACGTTATGGAAATGCATTCGGAACCATCAATTTCGTGTCTGAGTCACCAATTTTTACACCCGAATTGGCCTTAAGAGGAAGAGCTTCTGCTTTGTATGAAACTAATGGAAATGTAATCAGAAATGAAGCGAAAGTAGGCTTAAGTTCTGCTCAGCTCAATGCTGGTTTGCTTTTTTCTTATTCAGAAGGAAACGATTATACCGATGGAAATGGGAAAACCGTGCCAAGCAATTTTCTAAGAGGTAGTTTGGGTGCTTATCTTCATTACAAACCTTCAAATGCAGACCTTTTTTCTTTAACTGTAAACAGGAATTTTGCACGAGATGTAGATTTCCCAACACTCGGAATGGATTTAAGAACAGATGATACTTGGATGCTTAATGCGGAATATGAGCGCATACTTCAAGGTCGATTTTTTACCAAATGGGTTAATAAGGGATATTACACTAAAGTAGATCATTTGATGGATAATCTTTTGAAGCCTTTAGATCCCAGAATGATGAATGCCTCTACACCAGCTGAAACAGAGAACTTTGGTTACCGCTCAGAATTACAGAAATTAAGTGAAAATGCACAGTTTTATCTCGGTTTAGATTATAAGTCTGAATCTGCTGAAGGTGAAAGAGAGCGAGAATTCGTAATAGGGCCTAATGCAGGAATGAAGCTATATGATAATCCTTGGCAAAAAGGGAAAATTGAGAAATCTTCTGTTTTTTCATCTTACGCTTATCAGTTAGGCATCCATTCTTTTTATGCTTCTGCAAGAATAGAATATAACCGAGCACAAAGTCTTAATACAGAAGAGGCCTTTGAAGATTTTTATGAGACCACTAATGCGAATCAAGTTAATCCAGCTATAAGCTTAGGATATAAAGCCGAATGGAGTGATAAATTGTCCACTGCCATTTGGTTAGCACGAGCACAGAGAAGTGCGGGCTTGACAGAGCGCTATATCAATTATTTTGCCGTTGGAATGGATCCTTATGAATTATTAGGAAATCCGGGACTGAAAGCTGAAAAAAACAATCAAATGGATTGGATTATCAGTTATGATGAAATTAATTGGCAAGCAGAAGTCAACTTATTTGCATCCTACTTAACTGATTATATAGGAGGTGAAAAAACTAACCTACAGCCAAAATTAATGAACAGCCCAGGAGTAAGACAATTTGTAAATATTGGAGAAGTATATAAGACTGGTTTTGAATTCAATTTCAATCATTTGATTTCAGAAAATTTCAGTCAGTCGGCACAATTGGCATACACTTATGCGGAGAACCTCAGCTGGGAAGAACCACTAGCCGAGATTGCACCGCTTGATTTACGATATTCTATTTCTGCTAATTTTCTAGACAATAGAGGATTGATTAGTTTGAATTTCCGCTATGTAGATCAACAAAATAGAGTTTCCACTGAGTTTGGCGAAATGGACTCTCCTTCATTTTATCTGCTTGGATTTGAATCTTCTTTTAAGTTTACTACTGATTGGCAGTTAAAGCTTGGTGCTAGCAATTTATTGAATCAGGCCTATTATGAACATCTAAATCGCCCAATTTTAGCGACAGGAGAAAAAATTTACGCTCCAGGAAGAAATTTTTACACAATGCTAATTTATAGGTTCTAAACCTTATAAGCTCATTTCTAATTTAAAATTGATAGATGTGATTCATTTTGTTTGAATCGCGCCTATCAATTTTTTTTTGAATAAAATAAGCTAACAAACATCATCTTTTTTAAAATTATTTCGTATTAAAAGATAAAAAGACCAAAATATCCTTTTATATTTGTATCAATAAATAAGTACTCAGAATTGGGAATAAGTAAAACAAAATTCTATATTTAAATACAATTGTTATGAACGTTTACAAAGAAAAAACCATAGGAGAATGGGTGGCAGAAGATTACCGATCAGCCTCAGTTTTTAAATCATTTGGCATTGATTTTTGCTGTAAAGGTGGAAGGTCAATACAGGAAGCTTGCGAAGCTAAAAACATACCTGAAAGAGAAGTAGAGATTGCTTTAGCTGAAGCCGTAATGGATAAACCTGAGCAGGGAGATATTGATTTTAAATCATGGCCTATGGATCTTTTGGCTGATTATATAGAAAAAACACATCACAGATATGTTGAAAGAGCGATTGAAGAACTTAAACCATATCTTACGAAAATTTGCAAAGTGCATGGAGATTCAAATCCAGAATTGCATGAGGTTAAACAACTATTTTTTGAGTCAGCCGGGGAATTGACTGCCCATATGAAAAAAGAAGAATTTATTCTTTTCCCTCATGTGAGGAAATTAGAAAAGCATTTAAATGATGGTAGTTCTGTAGAAGCGCCTCATTTTGGAACGGTCAAAAATCCAATTAAAATGATGATGGATGAACATGAAGCTGAAGGGGATCGATTTGAAGAAATTGCAAGATTGACCAATAATTATACTCCACCAGAACATGCTTGCAATACTTATAGAGTAACATTTGCATTGTTGGAGGAATTTCAAAACGATTTACATAGACATATTCATTTAGAAAATAATATACTTTTTCCTAAAGCTGTAAGGGTAGAGGAAAGTTTTAACTCTTTGAACTGATAAAATAGCCTTTGGCTAAATTCATGAAGAAAACTTGGTTAATAGTTAGTTTGGTTAATTTTCTTATAGCTTCTCTGATGGGCTTGCTCCTCAGAGGAGCTTTTGTTTGGGAAATTGAGTGGTTAGACTATAGAAACATGTTGCACGGACATTCACATGTAGCACTACTCGGCTGGCTTTACCTAGGGATTTTTATTATGCTTCATGCTAAGTTGCTACCTAAAGAAAAAGCCGCTAAGCCAATTTATACTTGGCTGTTTTGGTTAACTCAGCTAACAGTCATAGGAATGGCAATAGCATTTCCAATTCAGGGTTATGCAGCCTTTTCTATTTTCTTTTCCACTTTGCATATAGTTTTAAGCTATGTTTTTGCTGTGCGAGTTTGGAAAGATCACAGTAGAAAAGATTATAGAAGCTCTCTTTTATTAAAAACCGCCATCTTATTTCTATTTATTTCTACTGTAGGCGTTTTTGTGGTAGCCTACATTATGGCATCTAAAAATGGCGCTAATGTCATTTATCAAATCGCTATTCAGTTTTATTTACACTTTCAGTTTAATGGTTGGTTGCTCTTTGCTTTGTTGGCTCTATTATTCAACCGTTTTGGGACTATCCTTAAAATTAGCAATAAAGCTTTCAATCGGTTTTACTGGCTGATCTTGCTGGGAAATATTCTGAGCTATGCATTAGTTCTTTATTGGGGCTATCGATGGGAATTCAGTTATTATGTTAATGCTATTGCCGTAGTGCTTCAATTATTATCTGTCCTTGCCTTACTAAAATCATTTGGTGGCAGTTGGATGCAACTCAAGAATTCATTGAGCGCAGTGCAAAAACTCTTATTGAAGCTATTAATTGCAGTATTTTTAACGCGAACAATTTTTCAATTTGCCTTAGTGGTTCCTGAAATGGCAGAAATGGCTGTTTTGCTCAGGCTTTTCATTATTGGATTTATCCATTTAAATATGTTGGGCTTTTTTACTGCCTATTTATGGTTAGAGTATCTTTCAAATGAAAATAATAAAACATATACTTTACATAAACCAGCAGTAAGCCTTCTTTTGATTGGCTTCCTTTCAACGGAGTTCATCATGTTTTTGCAAGGGTTTTACTATTGGCAAGAATTAGGAAAGCTACCTTTTTTTCACGAAGCCTTATTTTATGCAAGCATTTTACTCCCCATTGCAATCCTTCTGTTTTTATTAACCTTTAGATATATGAATAAAATCAAAACTTAATTTGAATATTTTGCATTAAAAACAATAGTAACTATATTAAAGAAAACAAAAATGCTATGAAAACAATAAAAATTTTAACGACAGCACTAGTAGGAATGCTTTTTATTTATTCTTGCGGTGGAAATGAACAAAAAAGTAAAGACACTGCTGAAAACAAAGCTGAAACAGTAGAAGAAAAGAAAGTTCCTGAAACCATAAAAATGGGTAAAGGGGTAGGAGAATTCACTGAAGTGGAAGTTTCTGATCCATTAAATGAAGAATGGGTGGAAAGAGGACAAGCCATCTATGACATGAAATGTTCTGCTTGCCATAAATTAACTGATCAGCGTGTGGTAGGACCCGGATTTGAAGGCGTGACCAATCGTAGAAAACCAGAATGGATCATGAACATGATTACTAATGTGGATGTGATGCTAGAGGAAGACCCAACAGCTCAAAAGCTTTTGGAAGAATGTATGACTAGAATGCCAAATCAAAATATCAAGCCGGATGATGCTCGCAAAATATTAGAATTCTTTAGAAAGAATGATATGGAAAAAGCCGGTAAAAAAGACGGTGCAATTAAATCTTAAACTACTCAATTAATTTTTTAACTAAACTAAAACGTAACATGAAAACACATTATTTAAATTATGTTGCAGGATTAAGTCTGATTTTTTTAATGGCTTCCTGTGGCAATCAAGGTTCAGAAACCTCCCAAGTTTTGGGAGGTAGCGCAGCGGAGCAGGCTTATGTTGCTCCCGGTGAGTATGATGAGTTTTATGCTTTTATGTCTGGTGGTTATAGTGGACAAATCACTGCCTACGGATTGCCTTCAGGAAGATTATTAAAAGAGATTCCAGTTTTTTCAAAGTATCCTGAAAATGGATATGGCTACAGCGAAGAAACTAAAGCCATGTTCAATACTTCTTATGGAGAAGTGCCTTGGGATGATTCTCACCATATTGAACTTTCCCAAACAGATGGTGAGTTTGATGGCAGATGGTTATTTGTAAATGGTAACAATACACCAAGAATTGCCCGAGTGGATTTAACAACTTTCGAAACAGTTGAAATCTTAGAGATTCCCGATGTAGCAGGTTTACACTGTGCTCCCTTTATTACAGAAAACTCTGAATATCTAGTTTCAGGTACTCGTTTTTCTGTTCCAATTCCTCAAAAGGATGTGCCAATCGATACTTATAAAAAGAATTTCAAAGGCTTAATCAATTATGTATCAGTAGATCCTGAACATGGTCACATGGAGTTGGCTTTCCAAATTGAGATGCCGGGCTTTAATTATGATTTAGCTAGAAATGGGAAAGGAAAATCTCACGGATGGAGCTTTTTAACTACCTACAATTCTGAGCAAGAGCACAGTCTTTTGGAGGTAAATGCTTCTCAAAAAGATAAAGATTTGATGGCGGTGATCAACTGGAAAAAAGCTGAGCAATACATGAAAGAAGGGAAATTTACAGAAAGAGAAACTTCCTATTTCCATAATTTAATGAATGAAGAAACTAGCATTGCGGAATCAGAAGAAAAAACCTTAACTAAAATATTGGACCCTAAAGAATGTCCGGATATGGTTTATTTCATTCCAGTTCCAAAATCACCACATGGTTGTGATGTTGATCCAACTGGTGAATACATTGTAGGGAACGGAAAGCTTTCTGCTGATATGTCTGTTTACTCATTTGATAAAATCATGAAAGCAATTGAAGAGAAAAACTTTGATGGTGAATTTGATGGAATTCCAATTATTAGCTATGAAGCTGCATTAGACGGAATTGTGAAAAAACCAGGTTTAGGCCCATTACACACAGAATTTGATGGAAGAGGAAATGCTTATACTACTTTCTTTATATCATCTGAGGTAGTGAAATGGGACGTAGCATCTAAAGAAATTTTAGATCGTCAATCAACCTTCTATTCTCCTGGTCACTTAGTTATCCCTGGTGGAGAAACTAAAAAACCAGATGGCAAGTATTTAGTGGCAATGAATAAAATCACAAAAGACCGTTATCTACCAACAGGTCCTGAATTAGCGCACTCTGCTCAATTATTTGATATTAGCGGTGATAAAATGAAATTGATTTTAGATTTCCCAACTAAGGGTGAACCGCATTATGCACAAGCTATAGCAGCAGACAAAATTCAGCCTAATTCTGTCAAATTCTATGATATTGAGAACAATAAGCACCCTTATGCTACCTTAGGCGAAAGTAAAACTAGAGTAGAGCGTGATGGCGATGAAGTGCATGTTTATATGACGGCTATCCGAAGTCACTTGGCTCCTGACAATATTGAAGGATTTAAAGTTGGTGATAAAGTATATTTCCACCTTACTAATTTAGAGCAGGATTGGGATGTGCCACATGGATTTGCTATTCAAGGGGCTACTAATGCTGAATTGTTAGTAATGCCTGGGCAAACCAGAACGCTACTCTGGGAACCTAAAAGACCAGGAGTATTTGCATTCTACTGTACTGATTTCTGTTCTGCGCTTCACCAAGAAATGTCTGGTTATGCCAGAGTTTCTCCTAAAGGCTCAAATGTTCCTTTAAAATGGGGATTAAATGAGAAATTGAGAGAGAATGAACAGGCTGCTCATGATTTCTATGAGAAAGCTAAACAAAATGCCAATATTGGTAAATAATTTTGATAAAACTGCTGGCAACTAGTCAGCAGTTTTCTTCACCTATTTAAATAAATTAAGATGTCACTCAAGCAAAAAAGCAGATTACCGCAAATCCTGATGCTATTGGGCGTGTTATCACTTGGAGCCGTTTTTTTATTTCCTTTATGGCAAATTACATTAGACGCAGCCCAATTTCCGGGTGGTTTGAAAATGCACATCTGGATCAATAAAATTTCGGGTAGTGAGAAGAATATCATTCAAAATATTAATATTCTGAATCACTATATCGGGATGCAATATATCGAGCCTGACTCTATTCCAGAATTGAAATATTTTCCGTTGGTGGCTTATAGCATGATGGCAATAGGATTGATTTCATTAGTCCTCAACAAAGCTTGGGCTTATTTATCTTGGTTTATTATTATAGCTATTTTAGGAGCGCTTGGGATCTATGATTTTTATTTATGGTTATATGATTATGGGCACAATCTTGATCCCAAAGCTCCTATTAAAGTTCCGGGTATGACTTATATGCCTCCGCTTTTAGGTGAAAAGGATTTACTAAATTTCTATGTAACCTCCTATCCGCATTTAGGGAGTGGATTTTTAGGATTATCTACTTTACTTTCTTTTGCAGCTTTTTGGGTTAAAAGAAAAAGCTAATGAGGATTTTCAAACTTTTATTTACTTTCTTTTTCATATCTGTTTTTATAGCATGTTCTGTTGAACCTAGACCTATAAATTTTGGAAATGATCATTGTGTTTATTGTAAAATGACAATTTCAGACCCTAAGTATGGTGCTGAATTAGTAACTGATAAAGGAAGGATTTATAAATTCGATGCTATAGAGTGTATGATTCCATACATCAAAGAAAATCCTGAAACAGAGTTTAGCTATATCATGGCAATAGCCTATGATGAACCCAAAAAACTTAAAAAAGTGGAAGAATTGCACTTTGTGAAAAATGAACATTTTAAAAGCCCGATGGGCAAAAACTTAGCTGCATTCTCTAAGGAACCCAAAGAATTTGAAAGTTTAGATTGGAAACAACTGAAAAAATCATTCAACTAAAATATTTAAACACAAAGTATTAATGACTCGCTACTTCCTGCTTTTATTCCTCTCATTTATACTTTTTTCTGGCGGTCTGTTAGCTAAAACTTTTATAGTTAAGCCCAACAATTCTATTAAGGAAGCAATTCTTCAGGCTTCAGGTTATGATACTATCATAGTGAAAGCTGGGGTTTACCATGAAAACTTGATTTCAATAGAGAAACCATTAACTATTATTGGCGAAGATGGTGCTATAGTGGACAGCCAAGAAGGAGATGAAATATTTATTGTTCAGAGCGATCATGTGACCATCCAAAACATGACTTTAAAAAATATTGGCGTTAGTTATATAAAAGATAGAGCGGCCATTCGTCTGAATAGAGTGCAAGATGTGAAAATCCTTAATAACACGTTGATCAATACTTTTTTTGGGATCTATCTACAAAAATCTAACAATTGTGTGGTTGATGGGAATAAAATTATCGGTGGTGCTGAAGATGAATCTACCGCTGGAAATGCCATTCACATCTGGCAAGGGAAACGAATTCAGGTGAGCAATAATGAAGTTTCATCACATAGAGATGGGATCTATTTTGAATTTGTGGATGAGAGCTACATCGCTAATAATATCAGCAGAAATAATATGCGCTATGGACTGCATTTTATGTTTTCCAATAATGACCTTTATGAAAATAACCGATTCCAGAATAACGGATCTGGCGTGGCGGTAATGTTCAGCAAAAATATCGAAATGATCGAAAATGAATTTTTGGATAATTGGGGAGGAGCTAGCTACGGATTATTGCTCAAGGAAATTTCAGATGGAAGCATAGAGAGTAATAACTTCTCTCGTAATACAGTGGGAATTTATGCAGAAGGAGCCAACAGACTTTCTATTAAAAATAACCTCTTTCATAATAATGGTAAAGCCATGGACATTAAAGGCAATAGTCTGGATAATCAGATTATAAAAAACGATTTTGTGGGCAATACTTTTGAAGTCCTAACCAACTCCAAATCAAATCTTAATCATTTTGAAGGAAATTACTGGAGCCAGTATTCTGGCTATGATTTAAATAAAGACGGAATTGGGGATGTGCCGCATCGTCCAGTGAATCTCTTTGCAATAGTCACCGACAAAATTCCAGCTGCCAGTATGTTATTACACAGTTTTTTGGTGAATAGTTTGGATGCGGCAGAACGGCTGTTTCCGCAATTTATTCCCGAGCAACTTATTGATCAAAAACCGAAGATTAAACCCAATCATTATGATCAAAATTGAAAATTTAAATAAGCATTTTGCTAAACATAAAGTCTTGAATGATATCAATCTTCAATTTAATGCAGGAGAATGTGTGGCTTTAATTGGACCGAATGGTTCGGGTAAAACTACACTTATTAAGAGCATTTTGGCTTTGGTGACCATTGAAAAAGGAGAGATTCATGTACAAAATGAAAGTATCCAAAACCAAAGTGCCTACCGATCTAATATAGGCTATATGCCGCAAATCAATAGATTTCCCGAGCACATGTCGGTTCATCAGCTTTTTAATATGATGAAAAGCATACGGTCTGAAGTGACTGATTATGATCTTTCATTGTATGAAGCTTTTGATATTGAAAGTATGGGCAAAAAGAAACTGGGAATATTATCCGGAGGAATGCGCCAAAAGGTAAGTGCCGCACTTGCATTTTTGTTTAAACCCAAGATTTTGATTTTAGATGAACCAACAGCAGGTCTGGATCCGGTTTCTAATGAAATTTTAAAACAGAAATTGAAAGAGTCCATTGAAAAAGAAAATAAACTGGTTTTAATCACCTCTCATATTTTAAATGATTTGGATGATATAGCCGATAGGGTAGTTTATTTGATGGATGGAAGCTTGTATTTTGACAAGCAAATGCGTGCATTAAAAGAAGAGACTTCTGAAAACCGATTAAATAAAATTATTGCCAGCATATTAAATACTGAAAATCAATATGTTTAAAATAGCCAAATTTATAACGACAGATTTATTGAAAAATAAGGTAATGTTACTTTATCTTATTTTTCTATGGGTAGCATGTTTCGGTCTGTTCAGCTTGCAAGGTCAGGGAGATAAAGCGCTTACAGGAATACTGAATGTCAGCTTGCTGGTTACGCCTATGTTGTGCTTGATTTTCGCTACTATTTATTTCTATAATATGTATGAGTTTATGATGTTGTTGCATGCTCAGCCGATCAAAAGAAATACACTTTTTATAGCATTATATTTAAGTTTGTCTCTGGTTTTTACGCTTATCTATTTTCTGGGTGCAGGTATCCCACTACTGTTTATGAATCCCGGGACAGCAACTGTTTTCATGATTGTAGGGACTTCATTTCTTAATTTTATATTCATAGCCATAGCTTTAGGAGTAGCGGTTTGGACGAAAGATAAATCAAAGGGAATGGGCTTTTCACTCTTGATTTGGGTTTATTTTGTACTGCTTTTTGATGGAATTATCCTGCTTTTAATGTATAATTTCAGTGAGTACCCAATCGAGAAATTTGTCTTATATATAAGTTTCCTAAATCCTGTAGATTTGATGCGAATATTGGTTTTAATGCAGACGGAAGCTTCTGCCTTAATGGGTTATAGCGGAGCAATTTTTCAAAAAGTATTCACTCAAAATTGGGGCATAAGCATCATTTTGCTAGTCATGCTAGTTTGGACGGTTCTTCCACTTGGATTATCACTAAAAGCCTACAATAAAAAGGATTTATAAATGCCAAA
>QNXU01000137.1 GCA_003973485.1 Bacteroidota bacterium
AACCTGAATTTTGTAGAATTTGGTAATTCTGACAATGCCAAAATTGGTGAGTGGGTTTTAGCGGTTGGCAACCCTTTTAATTTAACTTCAACAGTTACAGCCGGAATCGTAAGCGCTAAAGCTAGGAGTATCAATATATTAAACGGACAAAACCGATATGGCATCGAGTCATTTATTCAAACAGATGCAGCTGTAAATCCTGGTAATAGCGGTGGCGCTTTAGTTAATTTATCAGGTAAATTAATTGGGGTAAACACAGCAATTGCAACCCCCACAGGAAGTTATGCCGGATATTCATTTGCCGTGCCCTCGATTTTAGTGAAGAAAGTGGTAAATGATTTAAAAGAATATGGGGTGGTGCAAAGAGCAGTTTTAGGTGTAAGTATAATTGATTTGAATGATCCAAGGCTGCAAGAAAGTGATTATGAAGTAAATTCTGGAGTATTAGTTGCTGGTATAAATCCAGGAAGCGCAGCAGATATAGCAGGAATGAAAGAAGAGGACATTATTATTAAAATAAATGAAAAACAAATCAAAAATGTAGCTGAATTGCAGGAACAAATCGCAAGATACAGCCCTGGTGAGGAAGTTGAAGTAACCTACCTAAGAGATGGAAAGGAAAAATCTTCTACGGTTCAATTAAAAAGTTTAGAAAATACCACTGAATTAGTAAGAGCAAATACTGCTCAAAAGCTAGGCGGTGCTACTTTTGAAGATATTAGTGAAGATGAAATGGAAGCATTAGACATCTCTGGCGGTTCTAAAGTTGTGGAAATTCAAGAGGGAAAGTGGAAAGACATTGGAATAAAAGAAGGCTTCATTATTACTGCGGTAGACAAAGTAGCCATAAAAAACACAGAACAATTAATATCCACCCTACAAGGAGTTCAAGGTGGTGTTTTAATAGAAGGAATGTATCCAGACGGTACAAAAGAATACTATGGAATGGGTTGGCAATAGACCCTAACTTTAGTAAATAATTTTAAAAGGCACTCAAATCTGGGTGCCTTTTTCTTTTGTTATCCTTTAAAAAAAGCCAATTTTGTGCCATTAAAAAATAAATAGCCAACTGAAATAATCGGATTTCGGCTAAAAACATACTTTAAACTATTTAAAGACCTATTAACACTTTTTTTTATAATTATTGAATACTATGGATATTAAAAAAACTTACGGCTTAGAAGATGCCTTAAAAAAATTAGGAGTAAAAGAGCATAATGGAGGTACTTCTACAGGAAGTAATTGGATGGAAGGAAACGGTAAAATCAGTTCTGTTTCACCAGTAGATGGAAAAGAAATTGCCTCTGTAGGAGTAACTACTGCTGAGGATTATGAAAAAACTATTCAAACTGCAGAAGAAGCCTTTAAAGTATGGAGTAATATGCCTGCTCCTGCAAGAGGAGAAATCGTTCGTCAGTTTGGAAACAGGTTAAGAGAATTAAAAGATCCATTAGGAAGATTAGTTTCTTATGAGATGGGAAAATCCTTGCAAGAAGGATGGGGAGAAGTACAAGAGATGATTGACATCTGTGATTTTGGTGTAGGCTTATCTCGTCAGTTATATGGTTTAACTATAAAATCAGAACGTCCTGATCACGCCATGCAAGAGCAGTGGCATCCTTTAGGAATAACTGCTATCATATCTGCTTTTAACTTTCCTGTTGCTGTTTGGAGTTGGAATACTGCTTTAGCTTGGGTTTGTGGTAATGTAACTATTTGGAAACCATCTGAAAAAGCACCATTAACAGGAGTTGCTTGTCAAAATATAATAGCAGAAGTGTTGAAAGAAAATGATATGCCAGAGGGTATTTCATGCTTGGTGAATGGAGACTATAAAGTGGGGGAAATGATGACTAAAGATTCCCGAGTTCCTTTGGTTTCTGCTACTGGATCAATCAGAATGGGTAAAATAGTTGGGCAGGAAGTTGCTTCTCGATTAGGTAAATCCATCTTAGAATTAGGCGGTAACAATGCCATGATCATTTCAAAAGAAGCTGATTTAAAAATGACTTTAATTGGAGCTGTTTTTGGTGCTGTAGGTACTGCTGGTCAGCGTTGTACCTCTACTCGAAGATTAATCATCCATGAAGATATTTATGATGAATTGATTGACAAGATGAAGAATGCTTATGCACAATTAAGCATTGGCAATCCTTTAGATGAGAAGAATCATGTTGGCCCTGTTATCGATAAAGATTCTGTAAACAACTATTTAAAAGCCATTGAAAAAGCCAAGGCTGAAGGTGGAAAAGTAATAGTTGAAGGTGGTGTATTAGAGGGTGAAGGTTATGAAAGTGGTTGTTATGTAAAACCAGCAATTATTGAAGCTGAAAATCATTTTGAAATTGTTCAAGAAGAGACATTCGCCCCAATTTTATATGTTATGAAATATAGCGGAGATATTGACAATGCCATTGCCCTACAAAATGGAGTGAAGCAAGGCTTATCTTCAGCTATTATGACAAACAATATGCAAGAAGCACATCGTTATCTATCATCTAAAGGTTCGGATTGTGGAATTGCCAATGTAAATATTGGAACTTCTGGCGCAGAAATTGGCGGAGCTTTCGGTGGTGAAAAAGAGACTGGAGGAGGAAGAGAATCAGGCTCTGATGCATGGAAGGCGTATATGAGAAGACAAACCAACACCTTAAACTATGGTAATTCATTACCACTTGCTCAAGGTATAAAATTTGATATTTAATTTTTTCGATGAAATGCACACGAATATTCGTGTGCATTTTCTATATTGAATTGTTTTTAAACAATATTGATTTTATTAACTTGTTTCCAAATTAAAAATTGTTCAATATGAGTAAGTATCATTCCGTCATGTTAATCGATGATAATGAAATCGATAATTTGATAAACCAGAAAATGGTTGAAGCTGCAGGCTTGTCAAAATATATCTATACCCACACAGGTGCGAAAAGCGCTATAGAGTTTTTAAAAAATATTGAGCAATTAGACGATGATATTGTATCCAGTGTTTTGCCTGATATAATATTCTTGGATATTGATATGCCTTTAATGGATGGCTTTCAGTTTTTAGAAGAATTCAATAAATTAAAGGATAGCACTAGATCAAAATGCAAAATTGTTATGCTTACTTCATCTATAAACCCTCAGGACGTTAGCAAATCCAAAAAATATGATGCAGTAAAGAAATATTTAAACAAACCATTATCACAGGAAAGTTTGACTGACCTTTCTATTTAAGGAAATTGGGGTCATAAAAAAAGCCATTTGAAATGTATCAAATGGCTTTTTTTATGCTGACTAATTCATTCAGCCCACTAATCTCTTAATCATATCATCGTTGAACTCCAACAATAAGGTAGGCGCAAAGTGTTGAATAGGTTCAAGAGATTTAAACTTCTTCACAAGCTCTCCAATTTTTTCTTCTTTGTTCCTCTTTGATTCGCTTAAGGATATTTTCATGATTTTATTCAAAACCTGAATATTCATACAGTTTTCCTTCCCTATAATTCGAATCTGTCTCTGAATACTGTTTATCAACTGATTAAATAATTCATAATCTTTCATTAAGCAATATTCTAATGCCAAGAGTGTCTTGATTTCTAATTGTGCATTCTGATATTTTTTAAGGCTTACATCATTGAGTAAATTATTTAACCATTTAGCCGCATCTTCATACTTTTGATCAAAATGACAACTTAAAGATCGGTAAGTAGCATAAGTGATATATTGCGGAAGATCGTCTTTGTCTGGTTCAAAATCCTGAAATAATGCTACATTTTCTTCAGAAAGCATCGCTTTCTCAGGCATTCTTTTGGAACGCTGCAATTTTGTGATTAAAAATTGAGCAGGATAAGTGAATAAATTAAAGTTTGATAAAAAAGCAGCACATGATTCATTTACTTCTTCGAAATAATTCTCCGCTTTTCTATATAGCCTGTAATGGTTATAATACTCTAATTTCAGGAATTCATAAACCAGCTTTAGATGAAAATAAATTGAATCTAAGCTATATAATTCAAATATTCCATCTGCTTTGGCTAATAAATCCTCAATAGGATCAAGGTCTACATCCGTTTCATCTTCTTCTACAAATAAGCGGTGGAAAATATTCAAACAATTTTTATAAATGAATAAACGGTGAGAATCATAAATTTTACAAGTATTAAGCATCTCCTTATTCAATAAAACTAACTCTAGTTTATTAGTTTCATCACCAGTTAAAGAATAGTTGCCAAATTTAATAAAGTAATTGCTTAATAAATCTTCCGCCTTATCAACCGCAAGCATATAAGCCACATGTCGGTTATATAACTGACTGTACCCAAAATATTCTTCTGTATTTTGATGAAGCTTTTTTAAAGCCTTATACACTATAGTTAATTCATTGGATAGGTCATAATCTATTAATTCCTTTTCCAATTTTTTCAATGTAGCAATTGCTATAGCCTTTTTCTTCGTAAATATTATCTCATTTATGTTTGCAACTTTTTTAAGGATATCCGTTCTTGGGTTTTCCATTTGTTGCAAAAGATATTCTTCAATTTTTTGATTAAGCCTAGATCTTAAGGTGTAATAAGCATTAGTATTTACCTCAAGTTCTTCCATTATGGCGTGATCACTAGAAGAACTTTCCCGCATGGATTTAAGCAAATAGGCAGATTTCTCTGCGCCACCTGTGGATAAACTTTCGTGTATCGCTAAATAATCAGCATCAGAAAGTTGCATGATAATATTCTTTAGTTTCGCCATATTATTATTTATTCAGCTTTTTCATACGTAAATTATTAACTTATAAATTGACTCTCCAAAATTTTTAGTGAAAAATGAAATTCTTCATAAGAATTATATATCCATTCTACACATTATCGAGAGCTGATTAAACTTAAAATCTGAGTTATAAAAGTCGATTTCATGTCTTTTCAAAGGAAAGTTAATTATTTAGATGAAATTCACATAAAAAAGTTCAACATTTATCAAAAAACCTTACATCTAAAGCTGCTTATTTTATATAAGATGCTTTTTATCTTATAAATTTACAATCTTTTGGTGGTTTGATACCACAAAAGATTAAATTTAAGTTAAGCCGTTTTAGACATATACATTTATTATGAAATACATTTTTCTATTCATTTCAATCTTTCTCATTAGTTGTCAAGATGAGAATCCATCAGATTTTTTTACCCAAGTAAACAAGCTTGAAAAAATTGAAGGTAAAAAAGAGTATTTGGACAGCCCTTTTTTAAGTGCTGGCAAAAGGCTTTATGTGGTAGGTCATCAAAATGGATCCTTTCCTGATTTAGGCTGGCACCTGAAGGGAGAAATGGGTGGCGTTTGGCTGCATCCAATTAAATTGTTAGATGGGTATCATGCAGAAATAATCAATAATAGCGGGAAAGAATGCCTAATCAAAGCGGATCAGTTTATTAATTACCCTATAGGGAGCCAACAGCAATTCAATTTGAGTAATAGCGGACTTATCATTTCTCAGTTTCATTTTGTTCCCCAAAATAAAAATGGGCTTATAGTTGCCTATCAAATTGAAAACACCCAAGCTTATGAAAATCAATTTACTTTTTCAGTTAATGCTTCAATTGATTTAAGACCTGTATGGCTATCCGATTCCCTTAACATCGAGGATGGTAAAGATGAAGGTGAATGGAAAGGCAAAAGCTCAGTTTATTTAGCCAAAGACAAAAACAACACTTGGTTTACTGCTTTAGGAGGAAGGGGTTTTAAGTTATCCAATTCAGAAAGCTCTTGTCAGGAAAAAAAGAAGGGAAAAGGTTTTAGCCAAGCATTAAATAAATCATTGAAACTAAAAGGCGGGGAAAAGAAAACCATCTTTTTTATAGTAAGTGGTTCGAATAAATCTGAAAAATCAGCCTTGCAAACGCATGAAGATTTAAGCCAAAATGTAAATCAATTGTTAAAAGAAAAAATTGCAAGCTATCAAAAAATAAAAGAAGGCAATAACTTAATTACCCGCGATGAAGATTTAAACCAAATGTATCGCTGGTTAAAATATAATTCAGAATGGTTAATGCAGGAAGTTCCTGAAATTGGAACAGGTTTAACAGCAGGAAGCCCTGATTATCCTTGGTGGTTTGGTACTGATAATGGTTATGCCGTTCAAGGATTATTAGCATCTGGAATGCATCAACAAGCTTTACAAACTATTGGCCTGATTGTTAAACTCTCCCAGAAAGCCAATGGTGAAAATGGCAGAATTATGCATGAAGCCTCAACTAATGGAGTGATATTCAATCCTGGAAATTTAAATACAACTCCAAAATTTGTCAGCATGTTATGGAAAGCTTATGCATGGACAGGTGATGAAAATCTACTTAAATATTATGGTTTAGTGAAAAAATCGGTAGAGTGGGTGGAAGATCAAGATGTTGATGGAAATACATATCCAGACGGGCCGGGAATGATGGAAATACATGGCCTAGACAGTGAAATGATAGATGTAGTTGCTTATCAATATGAAATGTATTTAGCTGCTGCAAATTTTGCTGCTGTTCAAAATGAAAATGTGTTGGCTAATGAATATATGGTAAAAGCCAACAGCCTTAAAAAGAGGATTAATGCTGATTGGTGGGTAGATGAGTTTAATTCCTTTGCTGACTTTCGTTCTGATAAAATAAAGGCATTAAAACTAACAGAAGATGCCATAATACGAGCCGACAGTATAAATAAACCATGGTCAGTTGAAGAATTAAAATCAACATTACAAACAATAAATAAAACTAAGGCAGAAGGCACATCGCCTTTTGTGGTTCATCACAATTGGATTGTAAATACACCAATGGAAGTGGGAGTAGCGGATAAGTCGAAGGCAGAAAAGGCATTAAGAACAGCCGAAAACTATCGTAATCGGTTTGGAATATTTGTAACTGGCATAGATAGAGATGAACAACAAGAAAAAGCTTCAAAATGGAAATCCTTTAGTTATGTTGGGGCTGTGATGACATTGCCAACAGGTGTTCAGGCAATAGCTGAAGCTAAATATGGTAATCCGGACAAAGCACTTGAATATTTAAAAATGTTGCAAAATTCTTTTAGCTATACTTTGCCTGGCTCTATGTATGAAGTCAGCCCTGACTTTGGTATGATGTCTCAGGCATGGAATATTTATGCGGTTGCTGTCCCAATCGTTGAAGAGTTTTTTGGAATTAAACCAAGAGCATGGAAGAATGAAATAGTAATTCAACCGAATTTTCCAACCGAATGGAAAGATGTCAGTTTGGAAAACATTAAAATAGGCGATAACATTATAGATTTTTCAGCAAAAAGAATTGAGAACAAAATGGAGCTTCGAATTTCTCAATTGCATAATTGGAAAATAGTTTTTGACTTTCAAGGTGCAAAGTATATTGTTTATGATGGAAATAAAATAAAGGGCAGTAAAGTTGAATTATATGATAGACTTCATAATTTGAAAGTTGAATATTAGCCAATTTTGGAAAAATAGAGCTTGAAATTTAATAACTTTCATAATGGAAAATCAAAAACATCTTTTCAACCTTCCAGAAAATATCCATTACTTGAATGGTGCTTATATGTCACCTAATTTAAATAGTGTTGAACAAGCTGGATTATCTGGAGTAAAAAGAAAAACAAACCCAACTTCTATTAATGAAACTGATTTCTTTAAACCAGCAGAGGAAGTAAAATCACTTTTTGGTGAGCTAATAAATGCTTCTGCAAGTCAAATTGCAATAATCCCTTCTGCTTCATACGGCTTAATAAATGCAATTAGAAATGTACCCATTAGAAAAGGGCAATATGCCATTACGGTAAATGAAGAGTTTCCAAGTGATTATCTTACATTAAGAAAATTTTGTCAAGATAATGATGCCGAATTAAGAGTAATTATTCCACCTAATTCCATTTTAGGGAGAACACAAGAATGGACTGAAAAGATATTGGAAAGTATTACTGAAGATAGTGCGGTGGTAGTAATGTCCTCCATTCATTGGATGGAAGGATTAAAGTTTGATTTAAAAGCAATTGGTGAAAAATGCAAAGCTACTGACACCTATTTCATAATAGATGGAACACAATCGGTTGGCGCTTTGCCAATTGATGTGAAGAAGTTTAATATTGATGCGCTTATTTGTGCCTCTTATAAATGGTTATTAGGGCCTTATTCAAAAGGCTTAGCTTATTATAGTGAAAAATTTAATGAGGGTAAGCCCATAGAATATTCATGGATGACCCGAAAGGATAGCCACGATTTCAGTAAACTAACCGAATATCCTGAAGATTATGGCATTGGAGCCATGCGATATAATGTGGGAGAGTTTAGCGACTTTATTGGGTTGCCCATGATAAAAGCTGCTTTAGAACAGATTTTGGAATGGCGGCCAGAAAATATTCAAAATTACTGTTTTAATCTTCTTAGACCCCTAAGGGATTTTCTCGAAGATAAAAAAATTGAAAAAGACCGTGATAATATGGTTAGTGCTCATCTATACGGTTTGTTTTTACCCGAAAAGGTTAATTTAAAAATGCTAATGGAGGATTTTAAACGCAAGAATATTCACTTATCTGCGAGGGGAAAATCGATTAGAATTTCTCCACATGTTTATAATGATTCAAATGATGTAAATTCTTTAATTGAGGTTTTAGACAGGCATTTTTAGTGTTGACTTAGGCTCTCTAAGACCTAAATTCATTATCACCTTTTCCAAAGTTTAAAACTGTGGAAAAGCATATCAATATTAAGCATTTTAATCAAATCAATGGCAAAACAATTAATCTATACAATAAAAGAGGGGAAATCTAGAGGCGCAAAGTACTGTGCTTTACAAGAAAGAAGCCAACAACAAGTTAGAGACAAACTTTATGACTGGGGTTTATATGGTGATGAAGTAGAAGAGGTTATTGCCTGGTTAATTTCTGAGGATTTTATTAATGAAGAGCGTTTTGCAGAAAGTTATGTGAGAGGTCACTTTAACCTCAAGAAGTGGGGAAAAATTAAAATCAAACAAGGTTTAGAGCAGAAAAAAATTTCTGAATATTGTATTAAAAAAGGGATGAAGGAAATTGGTGATGAAGACTATCAAAAAACTCTAAATGAACTATTAGAGAAAAAATGGAGAATTTTAAAGGAGCCAAATCTATACATAAAAAAACAAAAAGCCGTTCGCTATTTATTACAGAAAGGCTATGAGCCAAATTTGGTATGGGAAACAGTAAATAATTTTGCAGATTGACCGGTTGAAAGAGTAAATCGAGAATATGGAAAGTCTTTCCCAAGTTTCATAACTTGGGAAAGACTAACTAATTTAATTTAAAGTAATGGAAACATTATTTGAATAATACCATGAACCATCATTATAGTTGTAGGTTTCCCATGCAGAAAAATAGAATGTAATGCTACCATCACTATTTATCTCATAATAATCTTCATTGAAATAGAAATCATATTCGCTTGATCCTAAGTTATACCAATCAAAACCTCCGCTACTATTCATATAATAGTAAGCATCGTCAGTTTCTCCATTTTCATAAGTTATTATCATACTCTCATTTTGCCCAAAAGAAATACTGCTTATAGGCATAATGTTGTCCACAAAAGAGTCAGCCGTAACATTTGAAACTACCCATGAATCTTTGCTTAATAAAAGTAAAGTAGTAGGATTAACACTAAAGTTTACATAATCCTTCTCGAAAGGATCAACATAAGAATAGTTGCTAAATAATATGTTATCACCAGAATACATCACGACCAAATATGATGATTGAGGCAAATCTGAAATAGTCATTTGAGCTTCTGCATCGAAAGAATAAGTGATAAGGTCAAACAAGCCTTCTTCATTAGTTAATTCATTAAATGCTTCATTCATTGGCACTAAACCAATTTTAGCTTCTGGATTAAATTCAATTGGTAAGCCAGTGCTATTGTCATAAATTCTAACCATTATTTCGCCATAATGATCTGCAAGATTAATTTCATGTTGGCTATCGATTCCACTAATGATATGTACCTCTTCATTGATTTGAAAATAATCATCATTCTGTTGAATTTCAGCTAAAATTGAATATTCACCAGCTTCAAATCTTCCAAAATCTACAACTCCATTTTCATTGGTATAAGCTACATCAATTCTGTTTTCTGAATTAATGTTATAAAGGGAAACTTTCGCATCAGTAATAGCATTTCCGTCTGCATCTTTAATCACAGTTGAAATTCCACCGTCTGTTCTAAAAAATATACTGTCTATTTCTTCATCTTGACAAGAAGTGAAAATAAAAAGACTCAAGAATAAATAAGCTAAAGGATTTAGTAATAATTTTTTCATTAAAATTTTGTTTGAGATTTAAAAATGACCGCAAACCTAAGAAGTTTAAATTTAAAACAACCAAAGAGTGATAAGAAAAATGATAAAATGAAAAGAAATATTAAAACGTAACTGCGGCAGTATAATTAAAGCAAGAAAAATATTGTTTTTTAACAATTTTATGTGGGTACATCTATTAAAGTTCGAATTCCACACACGCTTTCGAAAATGTTAGAATCTCGGTTCTATGAAATTTTGTTAAGGAGCCTCTTATAATTAAGTTTTGAATCGCTAGATGAGACAAGCTTATTTTATAGCTCCAAATACAAAGAAAAGTAATTTAAAGATTGGCTCAATAGGGGAGGGAATCATGCTATGAATTAATCATAGCATGATATTTTATAGTTAGATAATCATTCCGGCACCCACAGTTTGTTGGGTAAATTCATCAATAATAATTAATGAACCGGTATTTCTGTTTTTGCGGTATGCATCGTACAATAAAGGCTTCGCTGTCTTTAAGGTGATTCTTGCAATGTCATTCGCTCCTACTTCTTTGTCCTCCTCATTCTTTTCTAGCGTATTTACATTTACCTTATACTTAACCTCTTTGATGATGGCTCTTGCCTCATTAGTTGTGTGTTTTACCGTATATTTTCCACCTAGCTTAAGCGGTTCAACATTTAACCAACAAACCATTAATTCAATATCTTGGCCTTTTACTGGCTGATTATTGACTTTAGCTATCATATCTCCCCTGCTAATGTCAATTTCATCTTCTAAAGTCATGGCAACAGACATAGGAGGAAATGCTTCTTGCAATTCTCCATCCATCGTTTCTATTGACTTAATTTTAGTAGTAAAGCCTGAAGGTAATACAACAACTTCTTCGCCTTTTCTAAAAATTCCACCGCTAACTAAACCTGCGTATCCACGAAAATCATGATATTCATTAGACTGTGGACGAATTACCCATTGAACTGGAAACCTGCCATCAATTAAATCCCTATCTGAAGCTACTTGTACATTTTCTAATGTCCACAATAAAGATGGGCCTTTGTACCATTCCATATTCTCAGACTTATCCACAACATTATCACCATTCAAGGCAGAAATAGGGATAAAACGGATATCTGGAATTTCTAACTTAGCATCAAAGCTTAAGTAGTCTTTTTTGATTTGCTCGAAAACTTCTTCTTTATAATCCACCAAGTCCATTTTATTGATACAAACAATCACATGTTTGATTTGTAAAAGAGAGGCAATGAAAGAGTGTCGTTTAGTTTGCTCAATCACTCCTTTTCGAGCATCAATCAAAATGATAGCAAGGTTTACATTGGAAGCACCCGTTACCATGTTTCTGGTATATTGCACATGACCTGGAGTATCTGCTATAATGAACTTTCTTTTTGGTGTAGCAAAATAACGGTATGCTACATCAATTGTAATGCCTTGTTCACGCTCAGCTTTTAATCCATCAGTTAATAAAGCAAGGTTAACGTGCTCATCACCTCGGTTTTTACTTGATTTCTCAACTGCTTCAATTTGATCTTCGAATATTGATTTTGTATCGTACATTAAGCGGCCAATCAAAGTACTTTTCCCATCATCCACACTTCCTGCTGTGGAAAAGCGAAGCAAATCCATGTCTAAGTAACCTGCAGTATCTGTTTTGTTATATTCTTCTGTGTTGCGCATTTTCTTTTAATAATCTTAACTTTTTAATTCTTAAATCTAGATAGTAGCTTATGTCTAAAAATACCCTTGCCTTTTTCTCTCTTCCATAGCCGCTTCGGATCTTTTATCATCAGCTCTTCCACCTCTTTCGGTTTGTCTGGCAGCTGCTACTTCTTCAATGATTTTGTCTAAATCATCTGCATCAGATTCAACAGCACCCGTTATAGTCATACAACCCAAGGTTCTGTATCTAATGGTTTTTTCTTCATATTTTTCACCATCCAAAAGGGTATTGTATGGAGATTTTGCAATCAATACACCATTTCTATTCACTACTTCTCTTTTGTGAGAGAAATAAATGCTTGGTAAAGCAATTTTTTCCTTTTTGATATATTGCCATACATCCATTTCCGTCCAGTTACTAATCGGGAAAATTCTGAATGACTCTCCTGGAGCCTTCTTTCCATTGTAAAGATTCCATAATTCTGGTCGCTGGTTTTTAGGATCCCATTGGCCGAAATCATCTCTATGAGAAAAAAATCTTTCTTTTGCTCTGGCTTTTTCCTCATCTCTTCTTCCTCCACCGAAAGCAGCATCATATTGACCTTCTTCTAGTTTCTCCAGCAAAGTGATGGATTGTAAAGTGTTTCGGCTTGGATTAAGTCCTTTTTCTTCTACTGCAGTTCCTTTGTCAATAGAATCTTGAACCAAGCCCACATCTAAATTCACCTTATATCTTTCTGCCAAATTATCACGGAACTCTAAAGCTTCCGGGAAATTGTGGCCAGTATCGATGTGCAATAAAGGAAAAGGAATTTTAGCTGGCCAAAAAGCTTTTTGAGCTAAATGCACCATCGTAATGGAGTCTTTTCCACCAGAGAATAAAATAACTGGCTTTTCAAATTGAGCTGCTACTTCACGGAAAATGTAAATAGCTTCTGACTCTAATTGATCTAAGTGTGATAAATTGTAAGATGACATATTTTTGAATCTATAATTTAATTTTTTGAAAATTTCTCTTTGGCATCAAAAGCACTATTAATATTTAATTTTTTCTATAATTGCTTTGACTAATTTCTGATGACTTTCTTCCAGGGTTTGGTTCGCAGTGTCCACAACTACTTCAGGGTTTTTAGGCACATCAAATGGCGCACTAATACCAGTAAATTCAGGTATCTCTCCTTTTCTAGCTTTCGCATAGAGTCCTTTCACATCCCGTTCTTCACAAACCTCCACAGGACAATCCACATATACCTCAACATATCCATCGCCAATAATTTCTTTAGCCATTTTACGAATATCTTCTGTTGGGCTTATAAAAGAACAGATAGTTACCAAGCCAGCATTCATGAATAATTTTGCCGTTTCCGCTGCTCTTCTGATATTCTCGGTTCTGTCCTCAGGGCTAAACCCAAGATTGTTATTAATGCCCGTGCGCATATTGTCCCCATCTAACAATTGCGTAAGATAGCCTTCTTCATGCAAGCTGTTTTCCAGCGCTCTGGCCAAGGTGCTTTTTCCTGAACCAGACAAGCCCACCATCCAAATAACAATGGACTTTTGCTTGAGCATTTTTTCCTTATCAGAACGGCTCAAAATAGTATCGAATATGGGATAAATGTTTTCCAAATTACTATAATTTTTTGCAAAGTTAATAGGATAAAATTATAGTTATAAGCATTTCTTACGTAATTTTGCAGTTCTCCAAAAATATTTAAACTCTATTGGGTTTATAGGCTAATAGAGGGCGATTTTGAAGAAAAAAAATTTTATGAAATTCCAGTTAGGGATTGAAAATCAAGAAGATTAGTTATGCAAATTGAAAATTTAGTAGAAGAAGTTAAAATTATTGCCAAAAATGCAGGGGCGGCCATCATGAAAATTTATACTGATGCAGACCTTAGTAAAGTGGTAGATTATAAGGCTGATGACAGCCCTTTAACATTGGCGGATGAGGCTGCAGATAAGGTCATTAAAAAAGGCTTGGAAGAGCTCTCCGTTCAATACCCAATCTTATCGGAAGAAGGTAAAAAAATGTCTTATGAAGAAAGAAAAGACTGGAATACTTTCTGGCTTGTTGATCCATTGGATGGCACTAAAGAGTTCATCAAAAAGAATGGGCAGTTTACAGTCAATATAGCTCTGATAAAAGATCATTATACTGTAATGGGTGTTATCTATGTTCCCGCAACCGATACTTTTTATTATGGTAGTGAATTAGGAGCCTTTAAAGAAGAGGGCGGTAAAAAGACTGAATTGAAGGTAAATAATAAAAGTTCTGATAGAATAGCCGTTAGAAGTGCATCCCACGCATCTCCTGAAGAAGATGAATTATTAGCGAAATATGATGTGAAAGACAGTATTTCTAAAGGAAGCTCTTTGAAATTCTGCATGGTAGCGGAAGGAAAAGCAGATATTTATTACCGTCATGGTCCTACCATGGAATGGGATACTGGAGCAGGACAAGCGATTTTAGAAGCTGCTGGAGGAAAAGTTTTTATAGGAAATGAAGAAAAGGAAAGGTTTCATTATAACAAAGAGAATTTATTGAATGGAAGCTTTTTGTGTTTGGGGTTTTGAAAAAGTAGGATGAGGGGTGTATGGACATTGTACATCCCTGATTTATTATATTGCAGAGTAATTGAAAGGGGATTACTTGAAATTTTCGTGAGTTCTTTTAATATTCTATGAGATATATTTTGGTCAAAGATTAACCTCATACTTTAACATGGTAAGTTTTATTTTCTCTATTGGCAGCAAAACTAAGGGCTGCGTATATGTCTTCTTTCGTCAACTCATCAAAATCCTCAAGAATTTCATTGATTGTCATACCAGAAGCTAACCAACCTAAGATATCACTAACAGTTATTCGCATTCCTCGAATACAGGGTTTTCCTCCTCTTTTCCCCGATTCAATTGTTATTATGTTTTTATATTCAACCATATATGTCTTTTTTCTAAATATAACCAAAATCAGGTTAATAACGAATTAACAATTTTACAGGTTTAACTTACTCACTAATTTCACGATATTCCAACAAATCACCTGGTTGGCAATCCAAGGCTTTGCAAATTGCTTCTAATGTGGAAAAGCGTATAGCTTTGGCTTTACCTGTTTTTAAAATAGATAGATTGGCAACCGTAACTCCAATTTTATCAGCTAATTCTTTGGATTGCATTTTCCGCTTAGCGAGCATCACGTCTACATTTACTATTATGGGCATGGTTTAAACGGTTAATTCGTTTTCTTTTAATAATCGGTGTCCTTCTTTAAATACCTGAGTTAGAATGATGGCGCCAAAGGCCAAAAACAAGTAACTGAATTCGAATCCTATGCCAACTTTGATTGGACTTAATTTTATAAACTTTACAAAAAATAAGATAATTGCTAATTGGCTTACTTTATCAAAAGCATTAATAGTAGGTTTACTAAAGGTTTTATTACGCTGAATATTTCTTATGATACCTATTCCATATCCTAGAATACTAAATAGTAATGTTAAAGTCAGTAGGTTTTGAAATATGATGACATACAGCAACCATTTATTTGTGGTTTGTAGCTCGTGCAATTGAAGTCCACTACTGTCATTTAAAACCAATGATTGTATTTCTAATAGGTTCTCTTGCAATGGAAAATCATTCACTAAAGAACCCACAAAAATCAATACAAGAATTGCTGCAAATAAAGATATAAGAATTCTCAAAATTTGCATGGTGAATAAGCAGACTGATAAAATGATATTTTTTTTCATAGTTTTAGCTTTAAGTATTGCAAAACTATATATATTTATTGATTATCAATAATTATTTATTGTAAAAATTCATTTCAATCTTAAATTCTACTTCAATGTTTTCATTTACTTTCACCATACCGAAGAATTTTTCAGGAGGCTGCAAACCAAAATCAGTAATGCATAAATTCATAATGGCGGAAGAAACAACTTGGCTTTTATGAAGTGTGTTTTGGAGGTTAACGGAATAGGATTGCTTTTCACCAGCCATTTCAATCATTATATGGGCTGTTTTTTTATTCGTGATTTTTTTCACCTGGAAAATGATGTAGGGATAATCCTCATACTCTAATAGATCATGTAAATCATCTGACATTTGTGGGTTTGGGCATTTGAAATTAAGTACTTTTAGAAAGAGTGCTTCATGTTCAACTTCAATAACATTTCCCTTTTTTATAAGTGTGACTTCAAACTCATTTTCAGGCAATTTTGCGTTATAACTGCAATTGAAACTATTAACATTAGTGGTTCCGTGGATTTCCACAAAAGAGGTGTGAGTATTAATTTTAACACGTTTTCTTTCTGACTGGGAATAAGCAGAAGATAAACTTAAGACTGTAATTAATAAAATATGTAAAATCGAAACCCTCATTCTAAATGTATTAAGAAGTTAAATTACATATACTTTATGATTTAAAAAAAAGCGATGAAGCATTGCCCCACCGCCTTTTTACTAAACAAGATGTTTTAAAATTAGAAACTAATCACAGCTTCTAACATTACGCCTTTGAAGCCACCTCCAGCAAACCTTGTGTTTCTAGGGCCTGTCCATGCGTCATCATTATTATATTGTTGATTTACATATTCAACTTTTGTCATAATGTTGTCGGTCAGGAACCAACCACCGCCAAAGTTCAATCTGCTAATGTTCATTTCCTCTGTTGCACTTTCTGCCATTTTACCATTTACAGTATTGTAACGTCCGCCAATGTAATATCTTTCATTAGGGCCAAATCTGTAAAGAGCCTCAGCTGCAATTTGAGTAAAAGAACCTTCATCTGTTACTTCATTTAACCCATTTGCAACTTCATAAATTCCAAAAAACTCGAAACCACCAGCTTTAATGAATGGGTTAATTTGAACTGCTGAGATTTTAGAAAACCTTGGGTTAAATCTTGGATCAGCAAATCCACCTTGAGCGTCAACTGCATCATTACCAGCAGAATACATTACATTGTAGTATCTTGCTCCTGCCCGATCACCGCCATATAAGTATCCACCAGTGCTAGTTCCTGTATTTACATACCAGCTACCTGTTAAACGAGCTCTAAAATCATCACTAAGTTGTTTGTCAAAGCCTAACTTGGTATAGAAAGATGCTTTATTATTTGGGTTAGCTGTTGCACTTTGGTTCAGTTTACCGTTTGTTACCCCAACAACTGCAAGTAATCCATTATTTTGTATAGTTACCTCACCAAATGCCTCAGTAGAGAATGCATCCATGATATAGTTACCTACAAAAGGATTGTAAATAGCTCTTGCATTATCACTTCTTCTAAAATGTGCGTCACCAAAATTAAACTCATCCAAACCAATGGTAATGCTAGTATATTTCATGATACCCTCCATAAAACCTTCACTTATAAAGTCTAATTTATCTATTTGCATGTAGCCTCCTTTAATCCAAGCATCATTGTGGTTACGGGAAGATAGATAGGTTCTTAAGTGCATTCTAACACCATCATGTAATTGTACATCTAAATTTAAGTTTGCTGTAGGTAAATTGAAATTATTACCTAATTCTATCAATTCATAACCGGAACCAGCTTCAGCATTGTTACTTTGGCTCAATCCTTGAAATTGCATAGCGAAATCACCACCAACTCTTACTTTAACTCCTTCATACTCTACTGTATCAGCTTTTGAAGGTTCGAATACATTTAGTCCTGGTTGACCTACTGGTCTGAAAAACTGTAGGTTTCTACCGTCCTGTGCGAAAAGCACTTGCGCAAAGCCCATTAAAAGGGCGATCATTGTGAATCTAAAAAACGTTTTCATGGTTTTCTTATTTAAATTGTTGTCTTTGATTTATTTATATTGTGCATTAAATTTTATGGTCACTTCATCTCCTGTTTGAATGGTACCAAATACCGCAGTAGGTGGATCTATTTCGAAAACAGACATTTTAAAAGTAATATCTCCGCTAAACTTGATGCCATTACTAGCATCTGCTGTCACGTTCATATTGATTATTTTACTAACCCCACCAATTGTTAAAACTCCTTTAGTTGACATTGTAGTGGTGTTGCCATTTATTTTGACATTATCCATTGAGCGAAACTCATATTTAATAATTGGATGATCTTCTTCTTTTAATGCCTCATAAGCATTGTCATCCATTCCAGATTTCCCGCTTTTTAAACTTTCAACAGGAACATTAAAACTTAAGCTGTTAATACTTTTTAAAGCACCATCTTCAATAGTTACATCGGCTTTTCCATCGAACTCTTCCGCAACCATAGTCCAATCATGAACTGTGGACGTTCCATCAATGCTTAATTTAGTATTACTTTCGTTTACCGTTAATTGCTGCCCATACACCAAGGGTGCGAAAAACAGCATCATTATGATCATTAAATTTCTCATAGCTTTTGACTTTTTAATTATGATGTAAAGGTAGCAGGTAAATGTTAGCGAAACCATGACTTAGGTCATGGAAAAGTATGATTTGTTGCCCTGGGGCCATCTTAAAGCATTTTTAACTTTTTCTTCATTTCTGCCTTCTATTAGCTACGATTGATATAAAGAAAAGATGTATACTAAGAGAAAGCTTTCCCATATTATTTATTTTCTGATAAAGGCAGGAATAAAAAGAGGCTATTGTTAAAAACGCAAGGATTTCATTATTCTATTAGCTTTATTAAGTAATAAATCGGGACAGAAGATTTTGAACTATTCTGAAGAGAATACTTATTTCTATAAGGTAAACTGATTTTCACTTTAATTGACTGCAGAAAAGCTATTTTCAGTATTCCTAATTAAACAAGTCCGTTTGGTTAAAACCAGAAGAGGATGGCCTTCTAATTATACCTATAAAATCCTAATTAATTAAAATAAGGAACCATCCATAAAAAAATTCATGCTAATAAAAATTAGTTTGTTGCAGTTTATTAATATTGGGATACATTTGTAAAAAATAATTATCAACGTGCATATACTTACCGCAAAGAACCTAAATAAAACATTTCACGAAAATGTTGCGCTTCATAATGTAGAACTGGAGATTCCAAAGCAATCAATTTTTGGCTTATTGGGTCCAAATGGAGCTGGAAAAAGTACTTTTATTAGAATCGTGAACCAAATTATAAATGCTGATTCAGGGCAGATTCAAATTAATGGGGAAGATTTGGCACCCAAGCATATCGGCACCATTGGTTATTTGCCTGAAGAAAGGGGTTTATACAAAAAAATGAAAGTTGGAGATCAGCTTTTATATTTAGCTCAACTGAAAGGACTATCTAAAAAAGAAGCGGTCCAGAAAATTAAAGCTTGGTTAGAAAGGTTTGAAGCATCAGATTGGTTAGGAAAGAAAATTGAAGACCTATCTAAAGGGATGCAGCAAAAAGTACAGTTTATCTCTACTGTCATGCACGAGCCCGAATTAATTATTTTGGATGAGCCATTTTCTGGATTTGATCCCATTAACGCAAATTTAATTAAAGATGAAATCTTAAGATTAAGAGAGAAAGGAAGTACTATTATATTCAGCACGCACCGAATGGAGTCTGTTGAAGAAATGTGTGATTACATTGCACTCATTAATAAATCAGAAAAAATATTGGATGGCGAAAAAGCAAAAATCAAAAATGATTTTAAGTCCAACCAATATACATTGGTTCACAGAGGCAATGGAATTTCTACTAGTGATGCATATAATTTGGAAAACAAAAAAGAATTAGGGGAAGGCTTAATCCAATCTACTCTTAAACTGCCAGAAGGAATTTCCTCCAATCAGTTATTACAAGAATTAATCAATCAAAAAGTGGATATAGTTTCTTTTCAAGAAGAAATCCCTTCTATCAATGATATTTTTATCCAGCTGGTAAAAGGAGATAAACAAAACATTCCAACATCATAACCTTAAATTAACCATTAGATGAGTAAAATAGGCTTAGTAATTAAAAGGGAATTCGACAGCAGAGTAAAAAAGAAAAGTTTCTTATTGGCTACTATTTTAGTGCCATTGCTTTTTCCTGCCATCATAGGTGGGATGCTCTATTTTGCAATTGAGGAATCAAAAAATGCAGAACAACAAAAAGTTTATGTTTTAGACGAATCTGGCACTTTCAATTTTGAAAGTGATAAAAAATATGCCTTTGAAGAATTGAATATAAACTTAGAGGAAGCCAAAACCATATTTACTGAAAGTGAGGCTTATGCACTTTTATACTTTCCTCAATTTGAATTAGATAATCCAGATGGCATTACCATGTATGCCAAAAAGAACCCCAGCCTTCAGGCAAGTTCTTATTTCAAAAACCAAATTGAATCTCAAATTCGCGATCAAAAGCTGAAAGAAAGTGGGATTAATGAAGCGGAACTAGAAAGCTTAAAGACCAATATCAGTCTAAGCACAATCAATGTATCAGACACAGGTGAGGAAAAAGCGAGCAGTGCTGGTGTTGCTTATGGAATTGCTTATGCTTTCAGTTTTCTTGTGTATATGTTTGTTTTGATTTATGGAACTCAAATTATGCAAGGAGTTATTGAAGAAAAATCAAGTAAAATTGTTGAGATAATTGTTTCCTCGGTAAAACCCTTTCAACTTATGATTGGGAAAGTAATTGGAGTAGCATCTGTTGGCTTATTGCAGTTTACCATTTGGGTAGTCTTAATTTTTGTTCTTTCCTCTGCTGTTTTCAGCATGTTTGATTTAAATCCAGCTGATATGCAAACCGCTCAGCAAAGCATGTCTGGCATGAACGGCAGTTCCGAGACTCAAGAAATGATGGAGAATTCTAAAGTAGGAGAAATATTGAATATCGTATATGACATTCCTTATGCCTATTATATATCAGTTTTTGCCTTTTTCTTCATAAGTGGATATTTATTATATGGGGCATTATTTGCTGCAGTAGGCTCTGCAGTTGACAATATTTCCGATGCCCAGCAATTCACTATGCCCATTACAATGCCTATGATAATTGGGTTTTTAGGAACATTCATGTTTGTTATGCCAGAACCAGACGGTAATGTGAGTTTCTGGTTATCCATAATTCCTTTTACAGCTCCTGTTGCTATGATGGCTAGAGTTGCATTTGGTGTTCCTGCCTGGGAGCTTGCTTTAAGCATGGGCTTGATGGTTGTTGGTTTCTTAGGTACAATCTGGATGGCTGGCAGAATTTATAGAATTGGAATTTTAATGCATGGCACAAAAGTAAATTATAAAACTTTATTAAAATGGGTAAAAACCAATAGCTAGCCCTTCAACACTTGGTCTTTCAATCCTAAAAAACTGAAGTATTTAGGGTTGAAAGATTTTTAATTAATTATCTTCCCTAAAATAAAATATATTTAAAAGGATGACAGTTTATTTTTGTCTAACTTCCATTAAAGTATGACTCAATTAAATTGCTAAACTTTTTACAAATAATAATCTATATTTTGGGTGGCATTATGGTTTTCATAAGCCTACTGCCTCTAATTCGTAATGACTTTTGGGTTTTTAGAGTTTTTGAATTCCCAAGAGCCCAAAAATGGGTTATCAATTTTATTTTACTTATTGCCTCAATACTTTTCTTTCCTTCAGATGCTTACTTCTCCTTTGGATTTATCATCTTACTACTCGCTAATCAGTTTTATTTAAGTTATCAGGTTTATCCTTATTTACCAATTGCTAAAAAGCAGATTGAATCTGTAAGCCTAGATTTTGAGCCAAGCATTAAGTTGTTAATTGCCAATGTATATCAAGAAAATAGGGATTGGATGAAACTTTCTAGTATGATTGAAAGAGAGCAAGCTGATGTAGTTTTACTTTTAGAAACAAATAAATGGTGGAAGGAAAAATGTAATTCTTTTCTATCGACTGATTATGCATATCAAGTTATAGAGGATCGTGAAAATACTTATGGAATGTTGCTGTATTCTAAATTGCAATTGACAAACACCAAAATTCATTATTTGGTGAAGAATGAAGTTCCCTCTATAGAAACAGATATAAAACTTGGTAAGCGATTAATAAAGTTTTTTGCTATTCACTCCGAACCTCCTGTTCCTTCAGAAAACCCTAAATCCACAGCAAGAGATGCGGAAATTTTATTAGTGGGGCAAAAAACTAAAGCGGATAAAATTCCAACGATTGTTGCAGGAGATTTGAATGATGTGGCCTGGAGTTATACAACAGAATTATTTTTAAAAATTAGTGGTCTTTTAGACCCCAGAAGAGGAAGAGGCTTCTTCAGTTCCTTTCATGCTCAATATCCTTTTGCACGATGGCCATTAGACCATGTATTTTGTTCTGGGCACTTTCGCCTGCAGAGTATGAGGCGGCTGGAGGGTATTGGTTCTGATCATTTTCCAATTTCTCTACAATTATATTTAGCTAAAACCAATGATGATAGTGATGAGTTGCAGGTGAGTAAAAAAGAAGAGATTTTAGCAAATGAAAAAATTGAAAAAGAAATAGAATAAAAAAGCATTATTCATTATCTCTTTCAAAATAAAAAATGTTGATATTAAGATTTCCTTCTGAATTTCTAACAGACAGCTCAATTACCATTTGGTCTTCAGTTAAAGATTTTACTTGTAAGAAACATCCATCCTCTCTATAAAAATATCCGTCTTTAATTGAGCCTACTAATTCAAAATTGCAAATACTTGGCCAATACTCATCTCCTTCTCCTGATCTTGAAATTAAGTTTTCAGATATTAACAAGGAGAATTCTATATTCAAATTTCGTTCTGATTTTTGATTAACTGCTTTAATGCAATTCCATTTTCCTTGAATTCCTTCTAAAAGGTTATGATAAACTTCCATCTTATTTTAGTTTATTTCTCAACAAAAACTTTCTATTGTGAAAGCCAAAATGATCCATCTTTCTTTTGGTCACAGTATTGTGATTTCCAATAATAGGCTTCTCATTTTTTGGTTGAAACAACTTAATAGAGAGTGGAGGGTTTGAAATACCAATATTGCCTGGTGAGTTCATTGGAACCCACCAAAAGGCAATAATTGATATAACTAAGAAAAACTTCATCCCCTAAATTTTAAGTAAAGTTGGAAGTATTTTTTCCTAATGACAATACCTAAAATTAGGTATTTATACATAAATAATGGTTTGGTGGTAGTTATGGTGGGTTTTTTATTCAGTATAAAAGACTCTTTTTACTCTTTCGCTGATATTAGTAAGAATTTCATAAGGAATAGTATCTATGGCCTTTGCCATTTCTGAAATGTTCGGTTTTTCCCCAAAAACAATTACTTCATCTCCAGCCTTACAGTCTATATTAGTTACTTCTACCATGGTCATATCCATGCACACATTTCCAATTACAGGAGCTATAATTCCATTAATCAATACTTTTCCAACTCCTTGACTAAATTTTCGATGAAATCCATCGGCATAGCCAATTGATATGGTAGCTATTTTCATATCTTCATACGCTATCCCTTTTCTTGCATAGCCAATTGTTTCTCCCTTTTTAATATGCTTTATCTGAGAAATAACAGTTTTTAATGTAGAAACAGATTGTAAATGTTCTGAATGAATGCCTGTTGGATCAACACCGTAAAGCCCAATTCCTAAACGCACCATATCAAATTGGAAATCAGGAAAGCGGCTGATTCCTGGACTATTCAGCAAATGAAGAATTGGCTTATAGCCCAAAAAGTCTACCAATCCCTCTGCTGTTTTTTTAAATGCCATGGTCTGTTGAGCAGAAAATCCATTATGAATGGATTCATCTGAAGCTGCTAAATGACTAAAAATTGAAGCTACTTTGAGTTGTGGGTTTTCCGCTAGAAGCAATTGTAGTTGACTTATTTCATGAGTTTCAAACCCAAGCCGGTGCATACCAGTATCCAACTTCAAATGGATTTTAATTGGGTTTTTCTGGTTTCTTGTATAACTCGCATAATCTTTAAAAATTGACTCGCTATAAAGCTCAGGTTCCAAATTATACTGCTGCAATAATTCAAAAGATCGAGGGTCTGGATTCATTACCATTATAGGCAGTTTTATTCCGTGTTGCCTCAAAACAACTCCTTCATCAGCATAAGCAACAGCTAAATAGTCTACGTTTTGAAATTCTAACCAATTGGCTATTTCATGACTGCTACTTCCATAAGCAAAAGCTTTCACCATCACCATAGTTTTTACTCCAGGCTTTAAGCGTGACCGATAAAAATTTAGGTTATGAGTTATTTTATTAAGGTCAATTTCTAATACAGTGCCATGAATTTTTTGCTCTAAGCGCTGAACTATTGATTCGAAATTAAACTTTCTTGCTCCTTTTATGAGAATCAATGCTTCCCGGAAAGAGTTTTCTTTTTCATAGTCTAAAAAGGATGCTGTATTAGGAAATATTTTTAAATCGCCATTATAGAATTTCTCCAAAGCTTTAATCTCAGTGCCAATTCCTACAACTAAATTCAGTTTTTCTAAAGCTATTCTATCCGCTAATTGCTGATATAAAACTTCAGAACTTAAGCCTGTTTCTAAAAGATCAGATAAAATAAGAATTCTTTTTTGAAGTTGTTTTTGTTGGGAAAAGAATTGGAGAGCCGTATCAAGTCCTACTAAATCATTATTGTATGAATCATCTACCAAATAGGTGCTATTTTTACCTTTTTTGGTTTCGAGCCTCATGTTCAAAGGCTTAATATCATTTAATGTGTTTTGAATAACTTTTATAGGTAAGCCTTCATGAAGCAAAAGCAGCAGACAATGTGTAATGTTTTCTAATGAAGCATGATCTTGAAAAGGCACTTGAAAGATATGGAATAGCTCCTCAAAGGGGATTCGGATAGCTGTTCCGTTGTTTCTACTTTCTGTTTCCACAAAATAGTTGGAAGTGTTATCTTCAAATGACCATCCTATAAATTCCTTTTCTTCCAATTTAGGCAAATTATGTAGTGCATTAGAAATTTCGGGGAAGTCCTTACAAAAAATAATGGTGGAAGAGTCTTTAAATAACTGTGCTTTTTGATGTGCTTTTTCTTCCAAGCTTGGAAATCCTTCGTCATGGGCAGTACCCAAATTTGTATAAATCCCTATTTCAGGTTTTATAATGGTTTCAAGTTTTTCCATTTCACCCATTCTGGAAATTCCTGCTTCAATTATCGCATAATCTTGGTAATGATTTAAATGCCAAAGCGAAAGGGGAACTCCAACTTGAGAATTATAACTTCTGGGACTTCTATAGACTGAATAAACCGATTCTATTAATTTGCCCAACCATTCCTTTACAATAGTTTTACCATTACTCCCGGTTATACCAATTAAACAACCTTTAAAGTTTTTTCTTTTGTGGCCTGCTAAAGTTTGCAGTGCAATAATGCTATTTTTCGCTTTAAAAAAATTAGCCTCAGGGTATTGATCAACATTTATTTCTTGGTCAATAATGAAATTTCTGATTCCATTAGAATAAAGTTCGCCTATAAAATTATGGCCATCATGCCGCTCGCCTTTAATAGCAATAAATAGGTTTTTAATATTGGAAACAGTATTTCTACTGTCTATGAAAATATTCTCAATAGTATTGTTTTCTTGGAGTTGGTAAATTTCTCCATTTAAAATATTAGGTAGCGATGAGAATTCAATTTTCAAGGATGGATTGCTGTGAATTAATGATTGAAGTATTACAAAAAAGCTTGTTTAAAAGTTTACTGAAACTAAAAGAAACAGCATAGAGATCAAATTGATCTTCTAAAACTTTTAAACAAGCTTAAATTCCTTATTCAATAATTTTACTCTCCTGCATTTTCTGGCTTTGCAGTAAGGTTTTCTAAAACTTCTTTTAATGGCACTCTTACACCATCTTTATATGGTACTATCCATGCTTCTTTAACACCCATTTTTCTTAAAGTCTTTTTAAAT
>QNXU01000140.1 GCA_003973485.1 Bacteroidota bacterium
AAGTTATAATTTAAGTGGATTGACAGAATTAGAAATCCAAAAAGGTAATTATAATAAGGCTGTTGAATACGGTTCAAAATCCTTCGAGATTGCAAAAGGAATTGGAGCTAAATGGGATGCTTCAGAGGTAGCACTAAAATTAAGTAAAGCTCATGAAAACTTAAACTCATTCGATAAGGCACTAAAATATCATAAAATACATAAGGCTTATAGTGACAGTCTATTAAATGAAGAGATGAATCGTGAAATTAATTGGGCGGAATTAAAACAAGCAAAAGCTGAAAATGAGCAATTAAAATACCAAAAGGATCTGCTTTCAGCTGCAAAAAGTCGCAATCAACTGATAATAGCCTTATTATCTTCATTAGTTTTATTCCTTGTGATATTAGCCTTATTATACAGGCGGCATATCAAACAAAAAGAAAAATATAATCAGAACCTAGGAGCCATAAACAGACAATTAGCAGAGAAAAAAATTCAGATTGAAAAACAAAATGAAGACCTTAAGCAAATAAATAATACTAAAAATCGCTTATTCTCTATTCTTTCCCACGACTTAAGATCACCTATAAATTCAGTCAAACAACTTCTTGATATTAGAAGAAGCATTTCAGAAGATGATATTGAAAAATTCATGGATCGGTTAACCCAGGAAGTAGGCAATGTAAATCACCAAATTAATAGATTATTAAAATGGGCAAACACACAAATGGATGGATTTAAAACCACTCCTAAGACAGTTGCGCTAGAAAAAACAGTAGATGAAAATTTAAATATAATAAAGTATGTAGCTGAAGAAAAAGGCATTGAATTAAAGCATAATCCGTCATCCAAAAGTTTTGTATTTATGGATCAGGAACAGCTCAATATCATTATTAATAATCTATTAAATAATTCTATAAAATATACCTCAAAAGGTGGTCGTATTGAAATCAACTACTCGCAAAATGACAAATCTATATTTTTGAGAATAGATGATGATGGTATAGGTATGGATAAGAATACGTTATCAAGTTTAAATGGCAATTTGAATGAAAGATCATTCTCAAGAAAGGGAACTGAAAAAGAAATTGGAACAGGTTTAGGAATGTTACTTGTCAAGCAGTTCTTAACGTTTAATCATTCCTCAATTGAAATTGAAAGTGAGGAGGGGAAAGGAACTCGCTTCACCTTAACTTTCCCTAAAGCAAAAGAAGGAATTTAATGATTGTATTTTTATTACATTATAGTCTTCATTTCATAGCCCCATTAGGAATTGCCTACATCTACAATCCTAAAAAATGGAAGCAAAGTTATTTGGTTTTATTGGGCACTATGTTAGTTGATTTGGATCATTTTTTAGCTAATCCAATTTTTGATCCAGATAGATGCAGCATTGGTTTTCACCCATTACACTCCTACTATGCAATACTAATTTATTTCTTTCTGTTATTCCCGAAAAGGAGTCGTTTAGTAGCTATTGGACTTCTATTCCACATGTTAACAGATAGTGTGGATTGTTGGTTACAAGGAACATTTTAAAGTGGTTGAAAAGGAAAAATCAGCGGTAGGAAAATTGTCGCCAAAATCCAAAATAATAAATTCAAACCCACTCCTACTCTAGTAAAATCAGTAAATTTATAACTTCCTGCTGTATAAACCATTGTGTTGGTCTGATAACCAATTGGAGTCATAAAACTAGCAGAAGCCGCAAAAGTTACCGCCATCAAAAATGGCGTAGGCACCAATCCTAATTGTGTACTGATTGCAATGGCAATAGGTGCCATCAAAGCTGCAGTAGCATTATTGGACATTAATTCCGTTAAAAATGAGGTGGCTAAATATAAACCACTAAGTACCACCACTGGGCCAAATGCACCCAACTGATTTAGGAGCCCTCCTGCTATAGTTTGATCTAAACCAGTATTCCGTAATGCTACTCCAAAACTCAATACTCCAGCCAGTAAAAACACTATCTTCCAATTGATGGCTTTATAAACTTCACGCATATTAAGAATATTGAGCAAAACTAAAGCAACAACTCCTGCCATAACAGAAATCACAATATCCAATATACCAAAAGTTGCTAAAGCTATAACTGTCGATAATATACCCGTAACAATAAAAAACTGTTTTTTATTGAAATCAATTACAATGTCAGAAGACAGTAATGCGAATGGTGCATTTTGTCCCATCTCCTTTTTGCGCAATTCTTTCACATAATGGGATTTTACTTCTGCTAGTAACACATCACCCGCTTTTAATTTAATATCATATAAATCTTCATGCAAAACTTCCTCTCTATGCTTTATTGCCAATGGTGAAGCCCTGTAGCGTCTTCTAAAATCAACTTCTTGCAAACTTTTTCCATCAAATTCAGAATTAGCACTTATTACCATTTCGACTAAAGAAGTACCTGTTCCTTTTAAATTATCTCCTGCCATTTTTAAGGAGGATCCTTCCAATACTTTTGCACGGCTTTTCAACTCTTTAATGTTTGACAAATTACATCTGACTTTCAAAATATCGCCTGCATGCAAAATAAAATCGCCTTGGGGTAAATTGTAACGCGTACCCTCTCTTTTGATTTCCAAAATATCAATCTTTAAATCTTTCACCAGAGAACTCTGCATAATTGATTTCCCTATTGAATCCGTATTTTCTTGCAATTCAATTTCAGTGAGATATTCTCTCATTCCGAATTTCTCTTCCAAATCCTCTTCATTTTTTCTGTTTTTTGGCAACAACCGGGACCCAATTAACATCATATAAAGTGTACCAACAGAAACCAAAATCAACCCAAAGGGAAGTAATTGAAACATACTAAAACTTTCAAATCCAAAATCCTGCGCTATACCACTCACCAACACATTGGTAGAAGTACCTATATAAGTACAAGTACCTCCAAAGATTGAAGCAAAAGAGAGAGGAATTAATAGTTGAGAAGGACTTTTACCTGTGCTTTTAGCAATCTGGATTACAACTGGAATAAAAACTGCTACAACTGGTGTATTATTAATAAAAGCCGAAATAACGGCTATTAAAAACATCATGAGTACCAATCCAAGTTTAAAATTTCTTTTGAAAATATCAGACAATTTATAAGCTACAAACTGTAAAGCACCTGTTTTCAATAGAGCTGCACTCATTACAAACATAAAAGCAACTGTAATGGTCGCTGTATTACTAAAGCCTTGAATTCCTTCGATTGGGCTGATTACCCCAGTTATTACTAAAGAGCAAATTATCACCAAAGCAATTAAATCAACGGATAACTTTTCAGTAACAAAAAGAATAATGGCTAATAGAATGACACCTAAAGTCGCAAAAATTTGAAAATCCATACAATAATTTTAACTCATGCAAATATAGGATGGAAAATTGATATAAATCTACTAAATCTATAGAGAATGTAAAAAGATGCAATCAAGAATTAAATAGATAAAATTGGAAGTGATATAATTTTTTATTGATGGTAAACATTCTATTTGCCAATTTTTAATATAATTTCATTAAATTGTTCCAAATTTTTCCAGTTGAGTAAACTATATAAATACAATCCTTTATTTCTACTGTTCAAAAACCCTAAAACAGAAAAGAATTTTAATCTGAGTAGCTTCAAAGACGATTTGTATACTCTTCGTTTTGTAATTGTTTTAGGTATTACACTTAGTATTATCTTCATTTTTGTAGATGTAATAAGATACAAACCAGATTTTATATCAATCGCTTTTCGAGGTGGTATGGCTCTTATTCTTATAATATTAGGAGGACTAACCTTTCTATTCAAAAAGAATAATTTCCAGTTCACCCAATACATGGGGATATTAATTGCATTATTCGTTTCATCTATTTTCTTTTTACACTATCATTTTAATGATGACCCAGCTTTTGACATTTTCCTATCCAATATTTTGATGGTGCTAATTTTCATTACCTCAACTATAATGGGAATGCGGTTTAGATATGCTTTACTTGTCAATACTCTTAATTTTGTAGGATACATTATATATATACAAAACATTAATTATTCCGCAATTGCAGAACGACAGATTTCCCAACTTTTCGTAATTTATATGGTAGGAATTTTAGCTTCCTATTTGCTTGATAGACAGAAAATGACCTCTTTCATCAATAAAAACGAATTAGATTTAGAAGTCAAAAAAGTTGACGAGCTCAATAAGGTTAAAAACAAACTCTTCTCTATTATTTCACATGACCTTAGAGGGCCCATTGTTTCTTTAAAAGGAATTTTAAGTTTATATAAAAAGGGAGGAATAAGTGAAACTGAATTTAAAGAACTAACCAATAAGCTCGAAAGTGATCTAAATAGCTCATCCAACCTTTTAGATAATCTACTTGCCTGGTCAAAAAGCCAATTACAAGGCTTAGAAATAAAAAAATCATCTATAAATATTAACGAGGAATTTAAAAATTTAAAAATCTTATTCGAATCACAATTAAAATCGAAAGGCATAATATTGGATATTTCAATCCCTGAAAAACAAACAATTTATGCAGATAAAGAAAGCATCCATATTGTATTCAGAAATATCATTTCCAACGCCATTAAATTCACTCCTTGGGGAGGACAGATTAACATTTCTGCACAACATCATAATAACAAATTAGAACTCAACATCAGTGATTCAGGCGTAGGCATGCCACCTGAAAAGATTGCTCAATTATTCCAAATTAATCGTGACACTCTAATTGGAACTTCCTCTGCCAGTGGCGCAGGAATTGGCCTGTTATTAGTGAAAGAATTCGTTGAACTTAATAACGGAGAAGTTTCAGTTGAAAGCTCAATTGGAAATGGAACTACATTTCATGTTTTATTACCTACTCAATAAGCTAAGGAACTTTTTAGCTCAAATTGTTTTTATTAAAAAATCATTTCAATTCTATTAAGGCAAATCCATCAATTAAATTTAATTTTGCAATATGATATTAGTTGGCAATGCAGTCATCACGGATGACATTAAGGATAAAAATTTTGTTTGCAATATTGAAAAATGCAAAGGTGCTTGTTGTGTGGAAGGTGATTTGGGGGCTCCGCTTACAGAGGAAGAATTACCCATCATGAAGGAAATATATCCAAAAGTAAAACCTTATTTATCAGTCGAAGGCATTAAAGCTATAGAGGAGCAAGGAGAATATATAGAAGATTGGGAAGGAGATTACAGCACTACCACTATTAATGAAAAGGAATGTGCTTATGCTATTTATGATGACAAAGGAATATTGAAATGTGGTATTGAACAAGCACATAATGATGGTAAAATTGATTTTCTAAAACCAATTTCATGCCATTTATATCCTATTAGAATCACAAAATATGATGACTATGATGCTTTAAATTATGATAGGTGGGAAATTTGTAACCCTGCATGTGATTTTGGCGAAAAATTAGGCGTTCCTTTATATAAATTCTTGAAAGATGCTTTAATCAGGAATTATAGCAAAGAATGGTATGAAGAATTGGTGAAAGAAATTGAGGCAGATAACTCAAAAAATTAATCCTTTAAGTTGGGAAGGGTTACGGAAAAAGTTGTACCCTTCTCAACTTCAGATTCAACCTGAATTTCTCCTTTTACTTTTTGTATGGTTTCTTTCACAATGTAAAGCCCAATACCAGTGCCTTTTCCCAGATTTGAAGCCCTAAAGAACATATCAAATATTTTATCTAAATATTCATTTTCTATCCCTAATCCATTATCAGAGATGATTATTAATGCTTTTTCAGCATCGGTTATTATTCTGATTTTCACAAAAGGATTATCTATAAATGGATTAAAATAACGAATAGCATTTGAGATAATATTATTTAAAACAACTTTAAGTCTTCTTTTATCTGAATAAAACTCAACCGTTGATTCAACCTTAATTATCTTATCAATTTTATCAAAATTCTCTAAGTATTGATAGTTTTCAAAAGTTTCTTGCACTATCTCATTAAAATTAATTAAATCAGCTTGTACTTCCTGTCTTGCATTGCGCGAAAGATCCACTATATCCTTTATAAAGGCATCTAATTTATTGATACTTTGATCAACCAAATGTAAATAATGAGCTAATTGCTCCTTGTCAGTTTCATTTTTTGCTAAATTAATGAGTCCCTTAATAGAGCTGAGTGGTGCTTTCAAATCGTGTGAAGCACTATATACAAAGCTATCCAGTTCTGTATTTAATTTCTTTAATTCTCTGTTTTGCCTTTTAAGTTTCTCCTGTGCACTTTTCATAGCAGTTACATCTCGAATAGCGCCATCAAAATATTTTATCCCTTCCTCATCCTCACTAACCATACTGCTAATCAAACCTGTAAAAGTATCGCCATTTTTCTTACGGAACTTCACCTCTACATTTGTTACTTCCTTTTCCTTTATTAATAGCTTACCTAGTCGTTCTCTATCATCTGGATTAGCATAAATACTATTTAAATTTGAGTGGTTATATAGTTCCTCCTTGGATTTAAAACCAAACATCTGAACAAAAGCCTCATTTACGAATATTAATCCTTTGTCATGCGAACTTCTATAAATTGCCTCCGAAATATTCTTATTAACTGACGCAATGATATGCTCATTACTTTTAATTCTTTCAGATTCTTCAAATCTTTCAGTTATATCGTTAGTAAGACAAGCTACGGCAGGAGTATCTTTATTTACTTCTACTGGAAAGATCTTAGAATCCACAACTTTAACAACCTTTCCTTCTTCACTATAAAAATCCCTATAATTTTCCTCCTTACCATTTAATGCAATATTAATCCGATGGATGGTTTTATCATATACCCCAGCTAACTCTGCCTGTTCCAAAATATTCATTCCTACCTCTGGAATTATTCCATATTGCGCTTTGAGATGATCATGAAACTTTTGATTAAAAGCCAAAAAATTAAATTGAGAATCTACCATCCACACCATAGAATCCAGACTATCAAAAATACCTCTTAAACTAGCCTCCTGATGTAAAATTTCACCCACCTGAAACTGAAGTTTGTCATAAAACTCAACTTTCAAATCCTGATGAGTTTTATGAAGATCTTTAAAATCGGTTACTATAGTATTCAACAATCCATAAACAGGGCTTAAGTTATCTTCTTTATTGAAGGTTAATAATTCTGTATTTTCCTTCTTCCAAGTAATATCCGTTAGAATTTCAGTGATTTTATCCAGAGAAGTATTTCCGTTTGATTTCGTTAAAGATTCATTTTCCTTTAACTTTTTAACCACTTGAATCAATTCGTCCTTGCTAAGTGAATTTAAATATTGATCTGAGAACCCACCAGAATCTCTTCCATTTAATGCATATTCAACTGCAATTTCAGGCTTATCTATCTTTTCAATTCCTTCAGCATGTTCAGGTTTATAAATGGCATACATATCCAATATAACTTTTGCAACTCCTTTGTTTATAATTAAAATCTTAGACCAATACTTTCTGAATGTTAAATCAAAAAAATGAATCTCTTCTCGTGCAGAGGAAGGGACATTTTTCAACTGAGTAGCATCCAATATAAAAGTCAATTTCTGCTTCTTTTTTAATTGGGCTGCTTGTTGTAGATTTTTAAAAAATAATTGTGATTTTCTTCCATCCGCTGCACCTTCAATAATTACGTATAAGGTACTATTCTCAATTAATAAGTAATAACATTTATAATCTTGAAATTCAGCTATAGATAATTTCTCCAAAAGCTCAAAATTGAGGTTTAGGTCATTTAACATATCAATTATTTGGTCTAAATATCTTATATCCAAATCAATAGCAATTTATAAAATGTTACACTTCCTAAAAATATGGTAAAATATCTGCAGAAAACGGACTGAACGCATAAAATATAGTTAATGTAGTAAAAAGTAAAATTTTTAAGCTATTACAAAAGGAATGGATTCAACTTTTCTTATTAAATAATTTAAAAGGAATAAAAAAAAAGCTTTTATTAACACCGCTTAATCCTAAAAAAAAGCCCAAATCAACTGCATGAAATGGGCTTTTGGTGGTATTCTTAAAATAAATTTATTTTTGAAATCCTCTCAATTTTATCTCTGTAAGCTTTCTTTTGGTATCCATTGGGAAATCACCTTTCATCATCCAGTCATAATAACCTGATTCCTTTTTCAATACATCTTCTACTGGCTGACCTTTATGCTTACCAAAATTAAACACCTCAACTCCAGCATCATTGAAAACAAACCTGCCAGCTAAATCCACCATATTATCATTAGTAATTTGATGTAAGGTTTCAACATTATTTTCAATTGTACCTATCACCTTTCCCTTTAAGTCCTTTAAACTTTCACCTTCATACCTTTTGATTTGTGCATCCAATACCTCAAGGGTTGCTAAAGTATCCGCTTCAGCTGAATGCGCATCTACCAATTCTTTATCACAATAAAACTTATAGGCAGCGGTCAAAGTTCTCTTTTCCATCATGTGGAAAATCTTTTGGGCATCCAATAATTTACGTTTTGAGATATCAAAATCAACATCCGCCCGCAAAAATTCCTCTACCAAAACAGGTACATCAAATTTCAGAATGTTAAAACCCGCTAAATCACAGCCATGTAAAAAGGCAGACAATTCCTTAGCGCGTGATTTGAATGCTGGTTTATCCTTTACATCTTTATCATAAATCCCATGGATCAGGCTACTTTCCAGTGGAATTGGTCTTTCAGGATTTACTTTTTCGGTGTTTTTGATTATTTCACCGTCTGGCATCACTTTTACAAATGAATACTCTACAATTCTATCACTTACAACATTGGTTCCGGTTGTTTCCAGGTCAAATATGACCAATGGATTTTTGAGTTTTAAAAACATAAGTTATTTAACTAAATTTTGAGCAGTTTCTTTAAGGTTTAAATTTCCAAAGTGACCTGAGCTTAAAAATGCGAAAGTAGAAACTATTCCTTTTTGCTGCTCCAATGCATTTTTTAAATCATTTTCATTATCAAAAAATTGCAAATCAGATTTATTGAAAGCTTCTTTCAAGTCAGATTCATTTAATTTATTATCGCCTTCAATTTTCATATTAGAAGGGTTAATATATATGAAAGCCACATCAGCATGTTTAAGTGTATCCTTATATTCCTTTAAGAATTCTCGATCCAAACTACTAAAGGTATGCAATTCATAAGCTATACAAATTTTACCATGCTTAAATTGATGATGTAGGGCATTAACAGTAGCTTTTAGTTTTGAAGGCGCATGAGCATAATCCTTATATACTCTCACATCATTATTTTCAGCTAATAATTCCAATCTATTTTTAGCACCTTTAAATGAGGTAATGGCATCGTAGAATTTATCAGCAGGAACTCCCAAAAGATCGCAAACTTCTTGTGCGGCTTTTATATTTTGCAAGTTATGCTTACCAAAAATATTGATTTTCACATCACCATGATCTTTGGTTTTTAGATAAGTCTCTCCATTTCTGATTTCTGCTTCATGGGCTGAATAAGGAACCTTACGCACATCTTCTCGATCTTTAGCTCCTACAATGTTGGCCAAATTATCCTCTTCACAATAAATTAAAGAACCAGCTTTTGGTGTTTTATCTGCAAACAAATCAAACTGCTTGGTATAATCTTCAAAAGTGGGGAATACATTTTTATGATCCCATTTAATACCAGAGATCACTCCAATATGATGATCATATTTCAAGAATTTAGGTTGAGGGTCTAATTTTGAAGCCAAATATTCATCTCCTTCGATAATGATAATGGCTGCATCAGAAATTTGGACCGTTAATTCAAATCCTTCAATTTCAGCACCTACTAAATAATCGAATTTTTTACCTGCTGATTTTAAGACATGCATAATCATTGCCGTTATGGAGCTTTTCCCATGACTTCCTCCTACCACAATTCTTTGTTTATTTGCAGATACTTCTCTGATAAATTCAGGAAAAGAAAAAATACGCAAACCCAATTCTTGGGCTTTTTTCAATTCAGGATTATCCTCCTTGGCATGCATTCCTAAAATTACCGCATCCAATTCTTCGTGGAGTTGATCAGGTTTCCATCCGATAGAAGGATTTAATCCTGCCGCTTTTAATTTACCAGCTGCTGGCTCGTAAATTTCATCATCCGAACCTGTTACTTTAATCTGTCTATTGTGAAGGGCTAAGGCGAGATTATGCATTACGCTCCCTCCTATTGCTATAAAATGTACTTGTTTAATATGATTTAAATCCATTGAGTTTGTATTAGATTATCCAAAAATAGAATAAAGTTTATGCTGTGGCAAATTATCTTAAGTTTTTAGATGTTGATAAGCTGTGGATAAGTTGTCGGAAACTTGCTCGGTTTTCGTTAACTATAAAGAAAATAATAAATTAGCTTTGTTAGCTTTTCAAAATCATAAATTAAGTAGGGGAACAAATGGAATCTAAGAAATCATCCGCACTGAGAATAGGTCAGAAAAACAAAAAGCTTGATATAAGCGATAATATGGGGAAAATGCCCCCTCAAGCGGTTGAATTGGAAGAAGTAGTTTTAGGTGCATTAATGCTTGAAAAAGATGCTTTGACCAATGTAATTGACATCTTAAAACCCGAAAGTTTCTATCGCGAAGCCCACGAAGAAATTTATAAAGCCATTGTTCAACTTTTCAACAATTCGGAACCCGTTGATTTAATGACGGTTACCAATCAGTTGAGAAAAAACGGAAAATTAGACCTGGTCGGAGGAGCTTATTATATTACTTCCCTTACTTCAAGAGTAAACTCCGCTGCTAATATTGAATATCATGCAAGAATAATTGCAGAGCAAGCCATCAAAAGGCAGCTAATCAAAATTTCCCGCGAAATTCAGGAAGACGCTTATGAAGACACCACCGATGTTTTCGATTTGTTGGACAAAACCGAGCAAGAATTATTTGATGTAACCAATTCCAACATCAAAAAGAATTATGCGGATATGTCTTCATTAATGAAGCAAGCATTTGTGGAATTAGAGGAAAGGAGAAATCATACCGATGGATTAACGGGTGTACCAACCGGTTTCTCTGCTTTAGATCGTGTCACTTCAGGTTGGCAAAAATCTGATATGGTGATTATTGCCGCTAGGCCAGGTATGGGGAAATGTTTGGGAAAAGGAACCAAAGTCCTCATGTATGACGGTTCATTGAAAAATGTGGAAGATGTAAAAGTAGGTGAAAAATTAATGGGAGATGATTCAACTCCAAGAACGGTACAATCATTGGCTAGAGGAAGAGAGAGAATGTATTGGGTTCATCAGAATTCTGCAATCAGCTACCGAGTAAATGAATCGCACATACTTTCTTTAAAAAGAAGTAGAAATGAAGGAAAGCACAAAAAAGGAGATAAATTAGATATTTGTTTAAGAGAATATCTTGATAAATCAGATAAATTCAAGTCAAATTATAAAGGTTATAAAGTACCAGTTGAATTTGAGGAAAAACCTGTAGGTATCAATCCTTACTTTTTAGGATTATGGCTTGGAGATGGGCATCAATACAGTTCAAGAATCACCAATGTTGATGAAGAAATAAGTGATTTCATGCAAGAATATGCAGATGAGCTAGGACTGGAAATGATGACTTACCAACAAGAAGGAAAGGCTCAAAATCTAGCCATCACTAAAGGCAGCCGAGGAAAACAAAAATTTTATTCCATACAAGCTGAATTAAGACAGTTAAATCTAATTCAGAACAAGCATATCCCTGAAAAATACTTAATAAATAACCAACAAAACCGATTAAGCTTATTGGCTGGGATTATAGATGCTGACGGATATTATTCAAGCGATTATAATGTTTTTGAAATTGTACAGAAAAGTGAGCATTTAACTAATCAAGTAAAATTTTTATGTGACACATTGGGCTTTAGAACATCCATTAGAAAGAAAGATGCCAGTATTAACGGTAGAAAAATCAGTGATGTATATAGAATTAGAATTTCAGGTAATATTGATGTTATCCCTACTAAAATTTCGAGAAAAATTGCTCGTCCAAGAAAATCTATAAAAGACTGGAGAAGCACAGGAATCACTATTGAGTATGATAAAGTAGATGACTATTACGGTTTTGAAATAGATGGAAACAAAAGGTTTCTTCTAGAAGATATGACTGTTACGCATAATACAGCTTTTATAGTTAGTGCGCTCCGAAATGCTGCAGTAGACTTTAAACAGCCTGTTGCCATTTTCTCTTTAGAGATGTCATCTGTGCAGTTGGTCAATAGATTAATTTCTTCTGAAGCAGAGTTGGATTCAGAAAAAATTAAAAAAGGAGATTTAAAGGACTATGAATGGCAACAGCTAGTGCATAAAACAGCTGCCTTAACAGAAGCTCCTATTTTTATAGACGATACTCCTGCACTATCTATTTTGGAATTAAGGGCGAAATGTAGAAGGTTAAAACAACAGCATGATATTCAATTAGTGGTAATTGACTATTTGCAGTTGATGTCTGGAGATACCTCCAAATCAGGTGGTGGAAGCGGAAATCGAGAGCAGGAAATTGCCTCTATTTCACGATCACTAAAGAATATTGCCAAGGAATTAAACGTACCCGTAATTGCACTTTCTCAGTTAAGCCGTGCGGTGGAAACCCGTGGTGGAGATAAAAGACCCCAACTTTCCGATTTGAGGGAATCAGGATCTATCGAGCAAGATGCCGATATGGTAATGTTCCTATACCGACCAGAATATTACGGCATTACAGAAGATGAAAATGGAATGCCAACTTCCAATGTGGGTGAAGTAATTATTGCTAAGCATAGAAATGGTTCTTTGGAGACTGTGCCGTTGAAATTTATAGGTAGATTCACCAAATTCTCAGATTTGGATGCGCCTGGAAGTGATAGCGGGGTTCCAGGTTATGGAACAACTTTCCCATCACAAGCAGGGGTTCCTTCTGATTTTGATGATGCGCCTAGTGCAGTTACCCTACCTAGCAGAGCAACAGGAAAGGACAGTACTCAGGATTCGGATGAGGCACCATTTTAAATTTGTTAAATAAGTTTTATTTTACATATACATCATAAGTAAAAAAATATGCCATTGAATAAATAAAGACCTACATAAACAAAAAAAGTCAAATATGAAAGCACTGATTATAGCAGATAATAATCAATTAAAATTTACAGATAAAGAAGTTCCAAAACCAAAGGAAAATGAGGTTTTGGTGAAGATAAATGCCGTAGCCTTAAACCATAGAGACCAATTTATTAGAGAGGGAAAATATCCTGGAATTAGACATGGAACTATTTTAGGTTCTGATGCTTGCGGAACTATAGTAGAAATGGGTGCAAAAGTTGATGCTGCCTGGAAAGAAAAAGAAGTCCTTATCAATCCAAATGTAGGTTGGGGCGAAAATCCAAAAGTTCAATCATCTAACTATCACATTTTAGGAACTCCATCCGATGGATTGTTTTGTGAATATGTGGCAATTGATGCTAAAAAAATAGCTGAAAAACCAGCTCATTTAAGTTCAGAGGCTGGGGCTGCCCTCCCTTTAGGTGGAATGACTGCCTATAGGGCTCTATTTCATCATGGAAAATGTCAAAAACACGAAAATGTTTTGATCTCTGGTGTTGGTGGTGGTGTGGCGCAGTTTGCTTTTCAATTTGCTTTAGCTAAAGGCGCCAATGTTTATGTGACCTCCAGCGATGAAACCAAAAGGAGTAAATCAATTGAATTGGGAGCTAAAGATGCATTTAATTATAAAGATGCAGATTGGGTGAAAAAAGCAAAAGAAGTTTCAGGTGGCTTTGATTTGGTTATCGATAGCGCAGCCGGTGATGGCATCAATGATTTAATTAAATTAATGAAGCCTGCTGGAAGAATTGTTTTTTATGGTGCTACCCAAGGAAAACCTAAAGATTTGGATGTACATAGAATGTTTTGGAATCAAATCACCCTTCAAGGCAGTACCATGGCGAATGATGATGAATTTAAAGCCATGATTGCATACGTTAAGAAAAACAGAATTGACCCTATAATTGATTCTATTCGTCCATTCGATGAAATTGTGGATGCTTTTGACAAAATGAAGGATGGAAAGCAGTTTGGGAAGTTGGTGGCTAAATTTTAGAAGAATAAGGATTATGGAAAAAGGAGAGTTTTCTTAACAACAGTGCTATTTATTTAAAAAATTATAACCTGTTGATTATATAACCTTGTCATAATCTTGCAATTCTAGATCCAATTCAAATAGAGTCTCTATAAAAACTTCTGATGAAGTTTTCCCTGCACTTATTCCTGACAGAAATATTTAAAGCCTTTACCCATTCATGGCCGATTTAGATTTTCACATTTTCTGTCTGTTTTTTACAGAAATATTACCATAGGATAGATATCATATTTTCAGATTTTTAAATAGGAAATGTTCGATATTCAAAACTAAAAAAGAAAAGCTGGGACACTACCCCCAGCTTTCTAACCTAAACCAAAACTACTCACTATGAAAACTAAAAACTAAACTTTATCGACCACCAATTTATAATTAGGGTCTTCTATTACATTAACATCAATAATTTTATCGGCATTCTTAAGCAACCTTCTGCAATCAGGGCTTAAATGCTTTAAATGCACTTTTTTCCCAACCTTCATATATCTTTCAGTAATTTTATTCAAAGCCTCAATGGCTGACATATCCACTACCCTACTCTCTTGAAAGTCAATTATAATCTCCTCAGGATCGTTCATCACATCAAACTTCTCATTGAAAGCTGCCACAGATCCAAAAAATAAAGGGCCATATATTTCATAATGTTTTACTCCTTCCGCATCAATGCTTTTTCTGGCTCTAATTCTTTTAGCATTATCCCAAGCAAATACTAAGGCTGCAATGATTACCCCTACTATTACTGCTAACGCTAAGTTATGAAGAATGATAGTTACTAATGTTACCAAAACCATTACCAAAATATCTGATTTTGGCATTTTATTTAGCATCTTTAAACTTGCCCACTCAAATGTTCCAATAGCCACCATGATCATCAAACCAGTTAAGGCTGCCATAGGAACCAATTCAATATAAGAAGAACCAAACATGATAAATACCAACAACATCACCGCTGCAACTATCCCTGAAAGTCTAGCTCTGGCTCCATTTGAAATATTAATCAAACTTTGTCCTAACATGGCACAACCACCCATTCCTGAAAATAGGCCAGATAAGATGTTAGCTGTACCTTGTGCTACAGCTTCTTTATTTCCTCTACCTCTGGTTTCTGTGATTTCATCAATGATATTAAGTGTCAATAGACTCTCAATCAAACCAACCGCAGCCATTATTGCGGAATAAGGTAATATTATCATTAGGGTTTCCCACTTTAATGGGATGTTTGGGATATGAAATGGTGGAAATCCACCTTTAATGGAAGCTACATCTCCAACAGTTCTAGTATCTATCCCGAAATACACAACGATACCAAAAATCACTAAAATAGCTACTAATGATGAGGGGACAGCCTTTGTTAACTTAGGTAAACCCCACACTATAAGCATAGTAAATAAAACTAAAGCTAAAAGAATATAAAGTGGTTCTCCCGTTAACCAATTCCCAGAATCGTCTTGAAATTGTTTTAATTGTGAGCTGAAGATTATAAATGCTAAACCATTAACAAACCCAAAAATCACTGGGTGAGGTACCAAACGCATGAATTTTCCTAATTTGAGGAATCCAGCCAAAACTTGAATCAAACCAGATAAAATAACTGCCGCAAGGACATATTCCACTCCGTATTTTTGAGCTAATGCCACAATTACCACTGCAATCGCACCAGTAGCTCCAGATATCATACCTGGACGACCTCCTAAAATAGCGGTTACCAAACCCATTACAAAAGCAGCATATAAACCTGTTAAAGGTGATAATCCAGCCATAAAAGCAAAAGCAACAGCCTCTGGGATTAGAGCCATAGCAACAGTCACTCCCGAAAGTACTTCGGTTTTGTAATCTACTTTTTGTGAAAGGTCAAATAATTTAAAATATTGCTTCATGCGCTCAAAATTGGCTTTTATTGTAAAAACATTATAGCCGTCTCCCAAATGAGCGCGCAAAGGTAGGGGTATTTTTGTTTAATCAAAAATTAATTAAAAAAAACTTATAATTTTATGCCTTGAGGGAGAAAATGACAGATGACAATAAACAATTGACAAAATCATCATTAATTCAAGTAGTAAACAAAAAACCTATTGACTAGATTCTAGAATTGAGTGGCTAGTCAATAGGTTTTATCTTTATTTGGAAACTACATCCGGTCTTAAACCCAGATTCCATTTTCATAGAAGTTTTAAGATATAGACTCCTAAAATTTTAAATCAAACTTTTTCTAAAGCTTGCTCAATATCCCAAATTAAATCTTTGGCATCCTCTACTCCTACTGATATTCTTACCAATTTAGAAGTTATATTTATTTTATTTCTTAGCTCCTCATCTACATCCGAATGAGTCATAGTCGCAGGATGTTCAGCTAAAGATTCAGTACTTCCTAAACTAACCGCTAGTTTTATCAATTTAGTACTGTTTAAGAATTTAAAAGCTTCTTTTTCTCCACCTTTGATATCAAAAGCTAGCATTGCTCCATTAGAAGTGCATTGTTTTTTGAAAATTTCATACTGCCTTCCATCTTCAGGCTTAAGATTACCTAAATAATAAACTTTCTCTACTTTGGGGTGTGTATTTAAGAAATTAGCAACCTCTTCAGCATTAGCGGCTTGCTTTTCCATACGCACTTTAAGCGTTTCCAAACTTCTCATCAATAACCAACCCGTATGTGGACCAGCCATATTCCCCATAAAAGTTCTAAACCCCTTCACTCTTTTTATCAAATCCGCTGCACCTAAGCATGCTCCAGCTACTAAATCACTATGACCACCAATGTATTTGGTAGCAGAATAAATCACCAAATCGGCTCCTAATTGTAATGGGTGTTGCCAAATAGGTCCCATATATGTATTATCAACGCCAATATAAATAGGCTCTTCTTCATTTTGTAATTCGTTAGCAATCTCTCTAAACATCCCGACATCGACCAAAGCATTGGTTGGGTTGGCAGGAGTTTCCAAATAAATGAATCGAACTTTATCTTTTAATCCGCTGGCTTCAAGTTCCTGCATTACCTCAGCCTTATCCTGATAAGGATTTACTCCAACTGATTGAATACCCCATTTTGGCAATACATGATTGATAAAATGGTCTGTTCCACCGTAAACAGGCACGGAATGCAAAAGAACATCTCCAGGATTCAGGAATTCCATCAACATACTGCTGATAGCACCCATTCCGCTTTCAAAAATAGCTGCATCTTCAGCTCCATCCCAAAGACATAATCTGTCTTCAGTAATTTGAAGATTAGGATTGTTTAAACGACTGTATATTAAGCCCAATTCCTCCTCATCAGACTTTTCTCGCTTACCGTAAGCTACTTCAAAAAATGCTTTACCATCTTCTGCCTTTTTAAAAGCGAAGGTTGAAGTCTGAAAAATTGGACATTTAATAGCTCCTTCTGATAATTCTGGCTTATAGCCAAAAGACATCATTAGACTCTCAGGTGAAAAAGAATGCTCGCTCATAATTTCTAATATTTTTTATAAAATTAGAAAATAATTCTTAGATTGTATATATTAAAGAAAATAAAACTATATTTATGATAAATAAAGACAAATAATCTTTTTAAGTGCTTCCAAATCTATTTAAATGGAAAATAATTCTACTATTCGTTTAGATTCAACAGATATTCAAATCATAAAGCTCCTGCAAAAGAATGCCCGCATCACCAATAAAGAGTTGGCTGCACAGCTGGATCTAACTATAACACCTGTGTATGAAAGGGTGAAAAGGTTGGAAAAAACGGGTGTAATCGGACAATATGTGGCATTAATTGATGCAGATAAAACTGGTAAAGGATTAATGGCACTTTGCATGTTGAGACTAGAAAAACACACCAAAGATAAACTAGCACAGTTCGAAACACATGTAGCAAAAATTCCTGAGGTTACGGAATGTTATCACCTAGCTGGGCAATATGATTATCATCTCAAAATTTTGGTAAAAGACATGAATGCATTTCAAGATTTTATAGTGAATAAATTATCTACCAGTGAGAACCTGGCTAATATTCAAAGCTCGTTTGTGATGAAGAAAATAACAGATACAACTGCTGTGCCTTTGGGTTGATAATTGTTGATTAATAGATATGAATAAGGTCGCTCCTACGGAGCTTGGGTTTTTATTTTCGCTTCAAAGTTACCATAAGATCACACCTACGGTGCTATGGTATGCAAAAATTGTACTTAAAAATGGAATATTCATAGTGAGCTGGCGAGCTTCCCAGCTCGTACCTCATATCAATATCTCAAATAGTGCTGTGCTGCAACTTAAGCACGAGCTAAGAAGCTCGCGCTAGCTTTCCAGTTTTAAAAATAGCATAACAATGGATTCAAACATAATAGATTTTTAACACTAACTCCACCTAGAAGTCCCAGAGGGACGACCTTATGGTAATTCCATAAATAGCTGAAAACAAAAGCTCCAGAGGAGCGACCTTATCAGTAGATGTATCATGTTCAAACATCCTCCTCATCAACCAGTTACTAACACCATGAGATACCTTTTACTTTTCACCTACCTAATTTTCACTATGAGTTCCACTCAAGCACAAAATACAAGTTTAGATGATTTTCAATGGAAAAACAGGCTTCTGATCATTTACTCAAACGATCAGAAATCCGCGCCATTTGAAGGACAGTTAGCTAAAATCAGTCAAAATAAGGAGGGGTATCAGAAACGTGACCTGAAAGTAATTATACTTAAAAACCAAAAGGTTGACATCTGGAATTCAAATGAAAATCATCATTTAGATTTCCACCAAATCGTAAAAAAGTTGAATATTGAAGAAATCCAACCTTTTCAAAACTTATTGATTGGTAAAGATGGTGGAGTGAAATTGAGAAGCAATTCTCCTATCTCAAATGAAAAATTATTTGAGACTATTGATGCAATGCCGATGAGGCGAAGGGAAATGAGGGATGGGAATTAACGCTTTAAGATTTACCGGTCGGACGCGAAATGCGTCAGACCGGGATCAACTCTTATTTCAATCTTTCTTTAATATCTAATTTGTGCTTTCGGGCAGTATCTTTGGCAATATCATAACCTGCATCTGCATGACGGATAACTCCCATTCCAGGATCATTATGTAATACTCTTTTTAATCGCTTCTCAGCATCATCAGTTCCATCTGCCACGATTACCATTCCGGCATGAATAGAATAGCCCATTCCTACTCCACCGCCATGATGAAGTGAAACCCAACTAGCGCCACCTGCGGTATTCACCAACGCGTTTAACAATGGCCAGTCCGCAACGGCATCAGAACCGTCCATCATGGCTTCAGTCTCTCTATTTGGAGAAGCTACAGACCCTGTATCCAAATGATCTCGGCCAATCACGATCGGGGCTTTCACTTTTCCTTCTTTCACTAATTTATTGAATGCCAAGCCAGCTTTTTCTCTTTCCCCTTGTCCTAACCAGCAGATTCTGGAAGGCAAGCCTTGAAATGCAATTCTTTCTTGTGCCATATCCATCCAACGCATCAAAGATTCATTTTCCGGGAATAATTCTTTAATCACTCTATCGGTTTCGGCTATATCTGCGGGATCACCTGAAAGTGCTGCCCAACGGAAAGGTCCTTTTCCTTCGCAGAAAAGTGGACGAATATAAGCCGGCACAAAACCCGGGAAATCAAAAGCATTTTTCAAACCTTTCTCATGAGCTCTAGCTCTTAGGTTGTTACCGTAATCAAAAGTAATAGCTCCAGCTTTTTGCAATTCCAACATCAGTTCTACATGTCGATACATAGATTCATAAGATAGCTCCTCATATTTATCAGGATCTTGCTCTCTTAAAACATTGGATTCTTCTAAACTGATTTGGTGAGGCACATAACCTATCAATGGATCATGTGAAGAAGTTTGATCAGTTAAAACATCAGGAATGACATTTCTTTCTTTTAATCTTTCTAATAAATGAACAGCATTGCATGGAACCCCAATTGAAACTCTTTCCTGATTCTTTTTAGCCTCCAAAGCTCTATCGATGGCAGCATCCATATCCTCTATGGATTCATCCAAATATTTGGTTTTTATTCTTTTATCTATTCTCCATTGCTCTACTTCGGCAACCAGACAAACGCCATCATTCATGGTCACAGCTAAAGGTTGAGCTCCACCCATTCCACCTAATCCAGCGGTAACAGTTAAAGTCCCTTTCAAACTTCCATTAAAATCTTTATTGGCTATAGCGGAAAAGGTCTCATATGTTCCTTGAACAATTCCCTGAGAGCCGATATAAATCCAGCTTCCTGCTGTCATCTGACCGTACATCATCAAGCCTTTCTTCTCCAATTCGTCAAAATGCTTCCAATTTGCCCAGTTGGGTACTAATTGAGAATTGGAAATCAAGACCTTAGGCGCATCTTTATGGGTTGGTAAAATCCCCACTGGCTTTCCTGATTGCACCACTAAAGTTTCGTCCTCTTCAAGGTCTTTTAAGGCTTTTATAATCAAATCGAGAGATTCAAAATTTCTGGCAGCTTTACCTCGACCACCATATACAATTAAATCTTCCGGTCGCTCTGCCACTTCAGGATCGAGATTATTCAACAGCATTCTTAGTGCCGCTTCTTGAACCCATCCTTTGCAGTTCAATTGACTTCCAGTAGGCGTTTTATAAGTTTCGGGCTTATATTTCTTTGTCGTTTCCATAACTAATTTTCTGTTCAATCTTTCCGAATGTGAAATAGCAGTAAATTCAACAAAAAGGCAAATTTCAACATAAATAACAGCTGAATTCAAAAATTCACTAACTAATTTTATGGTTTAACAGTGATTTTTATTTCTTTTGGAACAAAAATTGTTTCAATTCAATAGAACCAAATAGAAGAACCATGCTATTTAAGAAAATATTAATCCCACTTCTACTCTTTATAATTATTTGCTCCTGCAACAGCAAAAAGAAATATTACAATAATTTCCTCGATCAATTAGCAGGGAATTATGAAATAGAGGAGCTCAATTATATTTCTAGTAAAGGAACTGATTCAACTATTTATGATGCTGGTACCTTTTATTTTGATAATTGTGGATATCATAAAACCACATCCGAATCAATTTGCGATGGTGAACTATACATAGAGCCAATCAATACTGATGGTACTTTTGAATATCATATTTTTGACGAAAGAACGATGTACATATCAATAAAGTGGTCTCCTGAATATTATGAAAACGAAAATAAAGATCCATTAGGATTGAATGTTCACAATTGCGAAGTCTTTTTTGATGGAAATAAAACAATACTAGAATTCAAGGATAAAGAATCTGCTCAAAAGAGCAACTTTAACATATATCCGTATTCCATAGTACTATCAAAATATTGAAAGTCAGCCAAAACAAAGTAAACGTAAATTAGATCAATCAAATGCGTCTCATATTTATTCTTTTCTTTTTAATCTTTAGTCTTAAAGCTTTCAGCCAAATTCAAACAAAAAATGAAATTTATGTGAAATCAGGTTTAAGCATAGCTAATTATGCTACTGAAGTAGCACAAGGTATGTTTATAGGTGAAAAATACGGTTTCCATGGTGGTATTGGGAGAAAACTCCTTTCTTATAAATCTTTCTCAATAAATGGAGAACTTTTATTTAATCAAAAGGGATGGAAATATGAAGATATCCCAGTTCCGCAATATGGAAATTTAGATTTTATTTTCACCTTAAATTATCTTGATTTAGCCCTATTTTTAGACTACCAGTTGATTAATAAACTATATATTGAAGGCGGTGGTCAGCTAAGTTATATGTTGAATTATGATATAAACGACAGCAACCAATTGATTACTTATTCAAACCCAAATGAGTTAGAATTTTCTCCTATCATTGGCCTAAGGTTTGAATGGAATAAATATTTCAGTAATTATTTTCGATTCACTTACGGAACCTGGTCACAACAAGGTTTATTTGTAGATAAAAATATGGTGATAATGTTAGGTGCTTATGTATCACTTAATGAATTGGCAACAAAATTAAGGAATTAAATTCGGTCAGCTTGTTTATTTGGACTATATAATGATTTTCCAACCCTATCGATATGCTGAATTAATTCTTGAGATGTGATTTGATGATAAATGGATAAATCCAAAGTGTAAGGGGAATTCAGCTCATCTATTTCCCAAAATATCTGATTTCGAATAGTTTCATTTAGCTGCTCACCCTTTAACACCATATCAATATCAGAGCCTTCTCTATAATTTCCTTTTGCTCTTGAGCCATAGATTAGAGCTTCCTCCACTTCTGAATGATTTTGGAGGATACTGGTAATTTTCTCTGTTAAGCTTTCGGGCAAACCAAAACTCATAACAATGATTTCATTTTAGTTTGTAAATCAATAAATAATGGAAAATATTGATTTATGATTTTGTCATATTCCATCTCTAAAATATTTTCATTATAAGTGTGTACTGTATTATTGCGACTTTCAATCATTTCCATCCATTTCTGACCATCTGAAATCAAACCTAATTTATAGGCTTCTCTTGTAGTAGATCTTGAACCTGTCACATTTTGGATGCCTTCATATAAAAGGTAATCTTTTAAAACCTTCCAGGCTAATTCATGAGTGAATTCAAATCTTTAAGCTATCCCATCCTTAATAATATTGATTGAGTCAGCACCATTATTCTCAATGCCTTCTTGAAGTTGAGATAAAGCTTTTTCAAAATTTGAAAACCTATGTTTCCACTTAATGTCTTCCTTCATCAATTAAATTTTAATCTAATTTAAAAAAATTAAGACAACATATCCCTATCCACCTCTAATTCCACATAAGCCTTCTCACACAAAGCCCCAATTGGAGGCTGCATTTTATTCACTCGAACCAGTACTTTTAGTGCGGATTTATTTTCTGATAGGATTTTCTTTCCGATATGAAAGGCTAGGGTTTCCAGTAATTTGAGAGGCTTTTTCATCACCTCCTCAGTAGTTTTGTAAAGTGTCTCGTAATTTAAAGTGCTCTCCAGATTATCATCCATTTGTTTAAATTCGGTTTCAACTACCAAATCCACTGTGTAATGATTACCCAGTTTATTCTCCTCCACATAATAGCCGTGATAGCCGTAAAATGCCATTCCGGACAATGCTACTTTTCCTTTCATAAAATGATTATTGAAAATGTTTAATCTGCAGTAATCTCATCAAAGAAAGAAGTATCTTCTCCTCCATCTTCCTTCTTATCCTTTTTTTCTTTAGCAGGCTCCTCTTTTTCGGATGGTGTTTCAGCTTTTGGAGGTTTTGCTGCCTCATGCTCTATAGGCTTCGATTTAAGTTCTTCCAATTCATAGCCATCTGCATTTTGGATTTTCTTAACCGCTTTTCTAGCTCTTTTAAGATGAGTTTCAATATCCACATGCTGCATACGGTCTTCAATTTTCTTCACCTTATCATTCAAACCTGTACTTAAATTTTTGAGCTCCTCAGCCACATTATCTCGATGATTTTCCAATAGTTTGAATCCTTCGGCTACTTCCTTCAGCTCATCTTCCATTTCTTCCAAAATGGTTTGAGCTTTATGATTGGCATCTTCTACTATATCTTTAGCTCTTTGCTGAGCATCTGAAAGCAATTTATCTGCCTTCATTTGGGTTTCTTTCAAATGCAGCTCAGCAGTTCTATTAGCTTGAGTGATTACATTGGCTCCTGTATCTTCTGCAGTTTTTAAGGTTTTATACAGTGAACTTTCCACCTGACGAAGTTTTTCCACTTCCTTTTCAGCCGCTTCCAGTTTCAATTTTAACTCCTTTTGCATATCCATTTCCCGTTCCCACTCTTGTGAAAGGGAAGCCAAAAATGCCTTGACATCGTCTTTATCATAGCCCCTAAAGCCTTTTTCAAATTCTTTTTGTCGTATTTCTAAAGGAGTAATCTTCATGTTGTTATACTATTGATTTTTTAAATAACGCATCCGAAGAGGATTTGTCTTAATGCTAAGAAAAGTATTTCACTTTTTCAAGATATAAATATACAGCCTTATTTTTTATTTATGTATTTGTATGTCCCAAATTGATAGTGTATGATCATCACTAGCACTCACCAATCGATCCTGATAGTCCGTCCAAAGCAATTTATTTACCGAAGTGGCATGACCAGCATGTCGGGCTTTATCAATTACTTTTAATAATCTAAAAGTTTGTGCATCCCATATTTTTATACTTTTATCCATACTGCAAGTAGCAAAATACTTTCCATCTGGTCTGAAACTAATGTTATTGATAGCATACATGTGCGCCACTATAGTTTCCAATAAGAGGTAATCACTTTTAACATCCCATATTTTCAAATGGGCATCCCTTCCTGAGCTTAATAAGAGATTACCATCACAAGAATACTGCAGTGTAAATACTGAATTATCATGCGCTTTAATCTCTTTTTTTAAACGCCAATCGGAAGTAGATAGTATTTTAATCGTATTATCGCTAAAACCTATAGCCACTTCTTTTCCATCTGGGTGAACCGCAATAGTTCGGGCACTTTTATCGCTTAATTGCAATTTTGCTATGGTGCTCAAATCCTTCAAATCAGATAAAATCAATTGACCATCTGCGCAAGCGGTTAAAATAATATTTCCTACTACTTTTATATCAAAAATAGCACTATCTGTAATTTTAGCAGATTTTAATTCCTGTTTTTCTTCTACATCTACCAGATGAATGCCTTCATAATTATGCCCGACAATCAATTGATTATTTTCCTTTAGGTAATGAAGTGCATAAACAGAATTCTGTACTTTAGCCACCATAGTTCCCAATTCAGGGTCTTTTAAATCCCAGAGCGCAACAATTCCGTCTCCACCAGCGGAAAAAAAGAGATGACTTTCACTTGCAGGTTCCACTACATATAAGCAATCTTTGTGTCCGGTTAGGCTTTGAATTTTTTCTACATTAATTTTAGGCATATTGTAAAGTTAAGCGATGGCATTAGAATACATAAAGCAAATCAACGAGAATATTCATTTGGCTGTTTGGAAAATCGAAGAGGATTTGGAATTCTACCTCAAAAATGTCCAATTAAGCCTAATTGATGAGAAAATTCTATTGGAGACTACACATCCTGAAAAGAAATTAGAATTTATGGCGGGTAGAATGCTTTGTAAAACTGTTTTACATGAGCTAAAAATCACAGACCAGCCCATTTTCAGAAATGAATATGGTAAACCACAAATTCCTGATTCAGAACATGATATCTCATTATCACATACTGAAAATTATATTACCCTAACCATTGGTTATCAACTAGATGTAGGCATAGATATAGAAAAACCTAAACCCAAAATGGCTAAAGTTGCTCCAAGGCTTTATACAGAGAAAGAAATGGAGTATTGTCAGGATAACCTTATTTATTTTTCAAAAATTTGGTCTGCCAAGGAAGTTTTGTATAAGCTATTTATGAAAAGAGAATTGGATTTCAAAGAACATCTAAGTGTTAAGCCAGAAAACAAAGATTGGACGTTGATGACTGGTAAAATTCAAAAAGGAAACTTCAAACAAAGCTATCAATTGGCTTTTTATGAGCTGGAAGAGT
>QNXU01000189.1 GCA_003973485.1 Bacteroidota bacterium
TTAATCATTTGCTGGGCTAATGGTGTTATTGCAGAAATCATAAATACCTGATCTTCTCCTATTGTTATTTTACCATAAGAAATCGAAATAAAATATAAAGCTGAAGTTGTTCTAACAATTGACCCTAAACCCACTATTTGGTTTTTTATAGATATGTTGATTTTGCTTAGTGTTTCTAATTGCTGATTTAGAACAGCCATTTGAGACTGCAATTTGCCTTTCTCCTGGTTCATCATTTCCCGACTAGTTTCATATTTATCGCCAGCGGAACTTTTGGTTTCAGCACCCAAAGAAACTTTCAGCTTTTCCATCTCTTGCTCAATTGCTTCTTTCTTAGCAATTATTTCAGCTCTGCACTTATCAATTATGGCTTTCTTGCTCATCATTTTTTAATGCGTTCAATCATAGATTCAAGTTTATGACGGTTTTTTCTTAAATCAGCTAGTTGACATTCATAGCTCTTTAAGGAAAAGATATTAGGAAAACTTAATTTACCCATGGCAATAGAATAACTTATAGTGATTGGCAAGTAATTTAAAAGCATAATGATTTTTTGAAAAGATTTAGTTCTCACCTTTGTAAAGCCCAATCTCGAAGCAGTATGCGGATTAATAAAATAAGCATTTGCCTTTATTTTTAAATCATCATTATTTTTTCCAAAACTATCTAATAAATTCAACAAACCTTCCATATAACTATATAGAATGGTTTTTTTATTACGAGACTCACTTTTTTCAATACTTAAAGTATAATAATAATCAAATAATGTCCCACCATGTAAATGAATACTGTTATTCTTTTCGGCTGAGGATAATAGTAAGGGTGAATAATAGACAATATTTCCTTTATTTCTTCCAGTAGGCACATCAATAAATGGGGCAAAAACTGAGAGGACAGGTTGTATTAAGATTAAAAGTATCCAAACTTTAGTGCTCCAAGCCATGAATGCAATCACTGCCATAATGATTAGCAAATTGAACACGAAAGACCATAATTTTCTTTTTTGGTCTCTTTTAGGAAGAATATAATAGCGGTGAACAACTTTCATGAACCAATAAAAGTAATGTGTAATTATGGTATATCAAAAAGGGAGCTTTTTTAAATCAACATTTCCCCCACAAAGGATAACCCCTACTTTTTTACCTTTATATTTTTCGGCCGTTTTTATCATTGATGCAAAAGGCACAGCCCCAGATGGCTCAACCACTAATTTTAGGTAATTAAATATTAAACGCATCGCTTCAATTATTTCCTCATCACTTACCGTAACAATGTCTGTTATGAAATCTTGAATAATAGGAAAATTACGCTCACCTACTGAAGTCCTAAGTCCGTCTGCAATAGTATCTGGGTTTTCCATCGGAATAAGCTTTCCTGCTTTCCATGATCGGTAGGCATCATCTGCCCCTTGAGGCTCGGCTCCAATTATGGGTATTTTATGTCCAAAATATTGAGAAGAAAGTAAGGTTCCGGCCATTAAACCACCACCGCCTATGGGTGCAAAAATAGCTTTTAAATGATCGGTATCCTCAATCATTTCCTTGGCGCAGGTTGCTTGTCCGGCTATTACATCATAATTGTCATAAGGATGAATGAAGGTAGCACCAGTTTTTTCTATTACATCATTTAAAGTTTCCTCCCTAGCATTCAAGTTTGATTCACAAAAAATAATTTCCGCACCATATTTTTTTACAGCCTCAACTTTCACTTCAGGAGCATTTTGAGGCATAACAATATAGGCTGGAATTTTAGCTAATTTAGCGGTTAAAGCTACTGCTTGAGCATGATTTCCTGAAGAGTGGGTTGCAACTCCCTTTTTAAGTTTAGATTTGCTTAATGATAAAACAGCATTGGAAGCACCACGCATTTTAAAAGCCCCAACTTTCTGTAAGTTTTCACATTTGAAATATACGTTTACTCCTAACATTTCATTTAATTGGTTGGAAGTAAATACTGGTGTCCGGTGTACATAATCATGAATTCTTTTTTCGGCAGCCAGGATATCTTCTTTTTTAGGTATTTCTTGAAGGAGCATAATGTTTAGTTTATATTATTTCTATATATTGCTTAATAATTTTAACCACATACACGCTAAGATGTATGAAGATTTGAAAACAACACACAATTATGCAATCTAATAAGTTTCTACGATTATTTTTCCTCTTTTCTATGCCTCTTTTCTTTTGGGCTTGTGATAATAATGAAATGGAAGATGATTTGAATAATGAATTTGAATTCCAATATGTTGTCAATTATGAGTTTTTAGATTCAATATCATCAGATGAAATTTCTGAAAGGTTTGGTGAAAATAATCTTGCTAGTGGCTTTATCAATTTTGATATAACAGCACATAGAATTACTTATATGACAGAAAACTATGATGGAACAGAAGTGGAGGCTTCAGGATTAGTTTTAATTCCAATTGTTAGTGGATCTTCAAAATTGACAAGTTTTCAACATAGCACTTTAGCGAAAGACCCCAACCCACAAATTGATCAAGAAAATAGAGCACCGTCTTATTTACCTGTTGATAATGATGAAATTCATTTGTCAGCCTCTCTTTTTGCTTCAAATGGTTATATGATTTCTGCACCTGATTATATTGGTTATGGAAGCACAAAAGAGATGTTCCACCCTTATGAACATGCCCAAACCACTGCTACTACTAGTTATGATATGCTTGTAGCAGCCAGAGAATATGCAGAATTTTTAGATGTAAAAATTAAAACTGACAGCGATACAGAGGAGGAAGAATTATATCTTTTGGGTTATTCTCAAGGAGGAAATTCTACTATGGCTTTACATAAATATATTGAAGAAAATCATAGTGATAAATTTACTATTACAAGAAGTGCGATGGGTGCAGGGGCTTATCATAAATCAGCGGTTGGAGATTATATATTCAATTATGAAGGCGAGTTAGGCTTTTCTATTAGCCTTTATTTGTGGGTGATGGACACCTATGACAGAGTATATTTGCAAAGAGGAATGGATTATTATCTCAAACCAGAATATGCAAATGAAGTCAAAACAAAGGGATATTTTTCTTTAGTTGAAATTAATACAAACCCTCAAGAAATATTTACAGAAGAATTTATAGCTGAAATTAATGACCCGAATAGTCCATTTTCTTTAGCCTTAGCAGATAACGACATTCACAATTGGAGAGCCGAGGCCCCAATAAAGTTGTATCATCATGAAAATGATCAATTAGTGCCGTATTTTAATTCTGTTGACGCTTTTAATAATATGACAGAAAAAGGAAGCACTGAGGTTTTATTTGAAACATATACATTCACAAATGTTAGTCCAGAAAATATTCACGGATCAGCGGGAGCTAGTTTTTTTGCAGATGTGATTTCACTTTATTTCAGATCTGGCATCTAAAAAATTCTAAGACCACTTTCAATCAAATATTTTAAAATTGTAATTAAATCAGTTAAACAATGTCTATTCCTAAAAATAACTTTGAGGTTTTAATAGTTGATGATGATGACATGACCGTATTTCTTCATCAGGTTTACGTCAAAGAAAATGAATTTCATTTAGAACCCAAAAGCTTTTACAATGGTAAAGACGCTGTAGAATATTTTGAGACTTATTTTAATGTCAACAAACATTATTGTGTTTTATTAGATATAAACATGCCGATTTTAAATGGTTGGGAGTTTATGGATCATATCATAGAAAAAGGAATGAGCAAAAATGTGTCTGTTATAATTTTAACCTCATCCATAAATACAGCAGACCGAGAGAAAGCTAAAAAATATGATTTAGTGATTGATTATATAGAAAAACCTCTATCTGCTGAGTATTTAAGCCAATTAAAATCAACCGATAAAATGAAGGAGTATTTTTAGAAATTAGCAATTATAACCCTTGAACTATTTCTTTTTTAAGAAATTTAAGACTCCACATTCCTCTAAGATCACCTACTTTATAACCAGTAGCCTTATCAATAGGGTATTCTTTTTTCAAAATAGCTTGAACCTCTTTAGAAATTTGGCCTGGGCTACCATGACAGTTTAAGCATAGCTCAGATGGAATTCTGATTGGTTTATTGTAGAGGATTGAATCGCCCGAACGCATGAATTGAACATTTGCCCCTATTTCATCGCCCTGTTCAATGGAATATTCATAGGCTTCTAAAACTTGCTTCTCTAAATTAGAAGGAACATTATCAGGATTTCTGTTTTTGTTGCTAACCCTTTTGAGAAAAATTTTGTATTCATTAGCTAAACTATCCGTCAAAGGATAGGCTTTCATGCTGCAAAATTCAGCCGCAGCCTTATAGCCTCCTTCAGCATATTTTTCGGATATTTTACCCATGAAAACAGCGGTGACCTGTTTAGTAATAGAATCACCAAGCTTTCTTGTTCTATTAATAATATCAGCTTCAGAAACTCTCTTTACTTCTCTTTTTTCTTGTGTTTCCTCAATTTGTTTGGGCCTTCTTTTTTCTGTTGAGAATCCACAAGCCCAAACTATCAAAAAAATTATAGCAAATGATAATTTGGTAGAGAACGACATATTAAATTAATTCTTCATTTGAAACTATAGCTCCTATCATTAAGTAACTACTTCCGCCAGAATCTTGGCTACTCAATGGCCCACAAGAGAATTGGGCATTTACGATTTCTCCTGATTTGTTTTTAAGTTTCATTACGCCAGACCAGGTTTTTCCCGCCTCTAAAGAGCCCTTCATGGATTTTAAAGCATCTTTAGACTCAACTATTTTAGATAATTCAGTTCCACTTAAATCAGAAGAAGAATAACCCAGTTTATCCGAAACCACATTGTTGATACTATTCATATAAAAAGAACCGTCCAACTCCACCATCATATTAGTATAGTTGATGATTTTTTCCTTGTCTTCTCTTTCACGCTGAGCACGCTCCATTTCTTCCTGAGTAGCTTGAAGCTCTTCCATGTTTTGACGCATCTCTTCTTCTTGTGAGCGCATCTGCTCAGTCATTTCTCTTGATTCTTCTAATAATTTGGAAGTTCTTTCATTAATTTTCACTGAAGAAATAGTAGATGCAATATTTTCAGCAATTTTCTCTACAAATTCTCTTTCGTGTTCAGCGAATTCATTGAATGATGCAAGCTCAATTATACCATAAGTTTCATCATTAACCTTCAATGGCACTATTAATACACTATTTGGATTGGCTTCGCCTAGCCCAGAAGTAATCATGACGTAATCCTGAGGAACCTCTGTCATATAAATAGTTTCTCCTTCTAACCAAGCTTGACCGGTTAAACCTTCACCTTCATAGATTTTTTGCTCTAAATATTTCTTTTTATCCCAAGCATAACATGCGGTTAATTCCAGGAAAGGATCATCATCGTCCTCTCTATTTATGACAAAAATACCACCTTGATTAGACTTAGTGTATTTCACTAAATTTGAAATAATATCATCCGAAAGCAGTGAAATATTATCGTTATTCTTTCTTAAAATATCACCAAACATAGCCAAGCCTTCTGTTGACCAGTTTCGTTTTTTATCTTCCTCTGCTACTTTTTGTAGGTTGCCTCTCATGTTGATAAGAGCATTTCCTAAAACATCTTCCTCACTTAATGGCTCATAATCAGAGTCATATTTTCCATTACCAATATTTTCAGCAAAATAAGAGGTGTCTTTTAGTCCATCAACTAATTGACCAACGGCCACTGCCATTTCACCAATTTCGTCATTACCAAATTTCCTTTCATTATTCTCTGGCAATATTCCTTTTCCTAATTTAACTATAATGTCTTTAATATAATTAACAGGTTTTGTTATAGAGGATGCTAACCAGAATGCTCCAATCAATCCTAATAAAATAAATATAATTCCTAAAATAATGGATGTGTTTTTCAAGCTGTTAGAAGAGTTTAAAACTTCAGCTTCATACTCTTCAGATTCTTTTTGTTTCTCTACTAGAATTTCATTGAGGTGTGCAATTACAGTATCTGTTCTTGGGATAACTTCTCTTTCAATGGTTTCAGATGCCATAAATTTCACAATCGGATCCTCATAATCTTCAAAAGTTACTAAACTTTCCATCACTTCAGTCTGAACGCCAAGCAGATCTTCAAATTCAGTGAAAACGGTGTCCATTTCAAGTCTTTGCTCTTCATCCTCCCAATTTTCTTTTAAGGCACTTATTTTTTCTTTCATGGCAGGATACTCTTCCTCATGAATAGCTCTTAAACTTTCTTTATCTGTTTCGTTGCTTTGAAGATATACCCAGTTAGTAACTAACATTTTTGAACGAATGATCAACAGGTTAAAATCCTTGATGCTAGTTAAGGAAGGCTTAATTACATTGGAGTTTTTTGCAGTTAAATTACTGTTTTGAGAAACCGTAAAAACAGTTATACCTGCATAAACAATAAAGATTAAGATAAGAGTTATAAACCCACCTAATATTTTATTACCAATCGTAAATCGAAAGTTTTTCATCTTATTGCCTTTAATAATTATTCTTTTTTAAACTTAATGAAAATTATTGAATTATAAATTTAATCCAATAATTCTACATGCTGATTTATGTAATATTTAATTTATTTCTTCTCCAAAACGAGTTAGCTCTTGAGACATTTTTAAACCTGAACTTTCTAGTTTTTGAGTATTTACTTCAAACCGTAATTTACCATCTACATCTTTAAAATTTATCATGGATCCCTTTCTTGCCATTCCTTCAGATTCTGTCACCAACAAACAGGCTTGATTATTAAGTGTATTCTTAATTTCCGCAAAATTTTGGTTTTGCTCAGATGGAATAAATAATATATGGTAAAAATCTCCTTGCTTAACATCATTAAGCTGAACAACTTTTATATTTCTATCGCCTACTTTTTTAATCTCAGCCATTTCTTTTAATAAGGGTGTAATATTGGATTCACCCATTACTGCTATAATAAAATCACCCTTCTTTTTATCTTCTGGCCATTCAATATATTTCGTAAAACTATAGAAAAACACCTTATGAAATCGGTAGTTCTTTTCTTGAGCTGTACTGACCTTTGCTATAAAAAGGAATACTAATAATATTGGAAGGATTTTAAAGTGACGCATCCGTAAATAAATTTCTCTTCTTTAGTAATTTTTAATGCAAGTTATATTATCAAGCGTAATTTAACCTACAACTATTTATTTTTAAAGTGAAAAAGTAGTCATTTTTCAGTGAAAAAAGAAGTAATAATCGCTGAACACCATTTAAAATACTTTGAATTTAATTTTCAACTCATTTTTATGTTAAAATATGATAGGTTTCAGGCTTTAATCTATTGATTAATATTTAGTAGTTTTGCATAGATAAATTGAATGCTTGATGTTAGACAGACTAGAACGTATGAAAGAACGCTTTCAGGAAGTGGGCCAATTAATGGTTCAGCCTGATGCAATGGCGGACATGAAAAAATTTACTGAACTCAGCAAAGAATATGCTGATTTAGAAAAGATAGTGGAGGTTTATGATACTTACACTAAAGTTTTGGATGATATTAAGCAAGCCAAAAACATTTTGGAAAATGAAAAAGAACCTGAGTTCAGGGAAATGGCCAAAATGGAATGGGAGGAATTAAAACCGGAAAAAGAAAAGCTTGAGGATGAATTGAAGAAAATGTTGATCCCCAAAGATCCTAATGATTCTAAAAATGCAGTTTTGGAAATTCGTGCAGGAACGGGAGGAGATGAAGCAGCAATTTTTGCAGGAGATCTTTTCAAAATGTATCAGCGTTTTTGTGATAAAAATGGATTAAACCTAACCGTACTCGATTTAACCTTTGGCACTGCTGGTGGATATAAAGAAATCATCAGCACTGTAACTGGGAAAAATGCTTATGGCACTTTGAAATATGAGTCTGGTGTGCATAGAGTTCAAAGAGTGCCACAAACGGAAACCCAAGGAAGAGTACATACTTCAGCTGCTACAGTTGCAGTTTTGCCTGAAATTGATGATGTTGAGGTAGAAATTGACATGAATGATGTCAGAAAAGATACTTATTGTTCTTCAGGACCAGGTGGACAGTCTGTTAACACTACCTATTCTGCCGTTAGATTAACTCATGAACCAACTGGACTAGTAGTAACTTGTCAGGATCAGAAATCACAGATTAAAAACTTTGATAAGGCACTAAGAGTTTTGCGTTCTCGTTTATACGAAATAGAATTAGCAAAGCAAAATGAAGAAGTGGGCGCCCAAAGAAGAAGTATTGTGCGAAGTGGAGATCGATCAGATAAAATCAGAACTTACAATTATCCTCAAGGGAGAGTGACAGACCACAGAATCAATTATACAGTGCATAATTTACCCAACATAATGAATGGCGAAATTGAAGATCTTATTGAAAATTTACAGATTGCCGAAAATGCCAGCAAATTGGATGAAACGGCTCAATAAGGCCTTTATATTAGGTATTATTGGTCTTTCTATTTTTGGAATAGCTTCTTGTTCTTATGAGCCAGAACCAACCACGGAACCTATCAACCTGTCCTTTTCTACGGATACACTTCAGTTTGATACGCTTTTTGCTGAGAGGTTAAGCATTACCAAGAGGTTAAAAATTAAGAACCCTTCTAATAAAGCAGTAAATATTTCATCAATTGGTTTCAGAAATCAAAGTCAGGCCTTTCAATTGACACTAAATGGTAGAACTCAAAGCTCATTTACAGATCAGCTTTTGCTGGCAGAAGATAGTTTACTTCTGCTAGTATCGGCTAATATTGATCAGGGGGATGAAAATAACCCTTTTGTAGTCAGAGATTATTTGGAGGTAGTGAATCAAAGCAATGCACAATCAGTAGTTTTTGAAGCTTGGGGTCAAAATGCAAACTATCTTTCTGACTCTATTTTGAGTTGTGATACCCGTTGGAATTCTGACAAACCTTACGTTCTATCAGGTGTAATTCAAGTAGATTCTTCTTGTATTTTAAGTATTGAGCCAGGCACACGAATATTTAGCGCAACAGAAACATTCTTATTAGTGAATGGCAGTCTGCAAGCAGAAGGAAATCTAGAAAACCCCATCATTTTTACAAATGACAGATTAGACGAACCATTTGCAAGTGCACCAGGTCAATGGGGCGGAATAGTATTTTTGGAAGATAGCAAAGAAAACTATTTTAAACATACTACCATAAAAAACGCACTTTTCGGAGTTAACTTAAATATTTTTAATCCAGACAACGAGCCTGATTTGACCATGGAAAATTGCTTTGTGGGAAATATGGCGATATCATCTGTTATTTCCTTAAACAGTGATTTTGCTGCTGTAAATTCTGTTTTTTATAATACTGCCTCAGGTACAGTTTCACACACGGGAGGAGGAAGCGCCTATTATACGCATTGTACGATTGCCAATTATTTTAATACAACTAGAGAGGATCCCGCTGCTTTCTTTTCTGACTTAGCTTATGATAATGATGAAAATGAAATTTTAGCTCCAATGGAAGTTCAGCTTTTGAACAATATTGTTTATGGAAGAATCGAAGATGAAATCGAATTTTTTGAGCAGCAAGCAGGTAACCTAACCCTTTCTTTTCCCCATAATTTATTCCGTAGCAGCATTGAAATACTTAGCGAAAACAATTCAATTAGAAACCAAGACCCTTCTTTTGTAGAAATTGAAAATGAAGATTTCCGATTAGGAGAAGGTTCACCTGCAATTGATGCGGCCTTATCTACTGAGATTTCTACTGATATCCAAGGAGAATTTAGAGGGGCTTCCCCAGACATTGGAGCTTATGAGTTTGTAGAAATAGAAGAATAATTCCCTCAAAAAAATGTCTAAATAGCTATTTTAATAGAAGATAATATGAAACCCCTAATCGAAAATCATGAGCTTGAATTAAAATACAAAGAAGGGAATGGCGCTTGGACATACCATCTAATTATTCCTAATACTGCGAACATAGAGGGAAAATGGGGCTCGCTAAAAGTTTCAGGTTGGATTGATAACTATAAAATTGAAGAGTTAAACCTGGCTCCTCTTAAGAATCAAGACAAAATGATTTCAATAAATAAAGAAATCAGAAAATCAATTGGCAAATCTGCTGGTGAAATGGTTAATGTAACATTGAGCCTCAAAAATAAAAACCAATCCCTCTCCGATGCAATCATAAGAGAAAGTTTTAACGATGCAGGAGTTTTAAAACATTTTCAATCTTTAAATGAATTAGACCAATCAGAAATACTAACGGACATCAACTCCATGAGGTCAGAAGACAATAAAATTGAAAAGCTAAATGATTATATAAATAGGTTCCTCTCTTTTATATCAAAATAAGTTTAAGAAAAGCCTTTCGATTTAAAAATTTTTCTCACAACCTTTTCAACCTAACTAATGTTAGTTGGGTAAATAATACAAACTTGATTATCTTTGAATTTATTTCAGGAAACGACTAATTAAAAAATTTATGGATTTTGGATTGAATGAGAACCAGCAAATGATTGCACAAATGGTGCGTGATTTTGGAGCAAAAGAAATTACCCCTCAGCGTGATCAATGGGATGAAGAACAATATTTCCCAATAGAAGTAATGAAAAAATTGGGAGAGTTAGGATTAATGGGGGTTTTAGTGCCTCAAGAATATGGTGGGGCAGGTTTTGGTTATGAAGAATATGTAACCGCTATTTTAGAACTCGCTAAAGTAGATCCTTCAATTGGTTTGTCAATGGCTGCACATAATTCATTGTGTACTGGTCATATTCTCCAATTTGCCAATGATGAGCAGAAAAAAAGATGGTTGCCTAAATTAGCTACCGCAGAATGGATTGGCGCTTGGGGATTAACAGAGCCGAATACGGGTTCTGATGCTGGAAATATGAAAACCACAGCTGTTCAAGACGGTGACTATTGGGTAATTAATGGTGCTAAAAACTGGATTACTCACGGCATTTCAAGAGACATTGCAGTAGTTATTGTCAGAACTGGAGAAGTTGGAGATTCTCACGGAATGACAGCATTTGTTGTGGAAAGTGGAACTGAAGGCTTTAAAGGCGGCAGAAAAGAGAACAAATTGGGTATGCGTTTATCCGAAACGGCCGAAATGATTTTCGAAGATTGCCGAGTTCACAAAGATAATATATTAGGAAATGTAGGAGAAGGGTTCATTCAAGCCATGAAAGTTTTAGATGGTGGTAGAATTTCAATTGCCGCTCTTTCATTAGGAATTGCTGAAGGTGCTTATGAAGCTGCTTTAGCTTATAGTAAAGAAAGACACCAATTCAATCAACCTATTTCCAATTTCCAAGGAATTGCCTTTAAATTGGCAGATATGGCAACTGAATTAGAAGGCGCTAAGCTATTAACATTCCAAGCAGCAGATTTAAAAAACAAAGGTAAAAGTGTTACTAAAGAATCTGCCATGGCAAAATATTATGCTTCTGAAGTAGCGGTTAAAAACTCAGTGGAGGCAGTTCAGATATTTGGTGGATACGGTTATACTAAAGACTATCCGGTTGAAAAATACTATAGAGATTCTAAGTTGTGTACTATTGGAGAGGGAACATCTGAAATTCAGAAATTAGTGATTAGTAGATCCATTTTGAAAGGATAAACCCGTTTTAACTCTTTTTTCATAAATCCCATCGTAAAGCCTTGGGGTTTTTTGTTAGACAATAACACTTGTAAAAGGTAGAATTATCAGCTGAATTAGGTTTTTCAAAACAATCATTCTACCTTTGCAGTCCTCAAAACAAATAGCTAATTCATTGATAAACAAAACGCTATTGTTTTGGGAGAAAATTCACGAGAGGAGGTGTAAATTATGATCGTAGTAAACGTAAAAGAAAACGAATCGATTGATAAAGCTTTAAAACGCTTTAAGAAGAAGTTTGAAAAGACTGGTGCTTTAAAAGAAGTACGTTCTCGTCAACACTTCGTGAAACCTTCTGTTGCAAGAAGAAAGGAAGTTATCCGTGCAGCATATAGGCAAAAAATGAGGGATTTAGATAGCTAATTTAATTTAGCTATTATCAAATAATTTTATTAAGTTAGTATTCATTCGCTGAATTGCGGAATTGAATACTAACTTTTTTTATGCGCGATACTTTCTTCAAATATCTTCAGTTTGAGAAACGATACAGTTCTCATACTTTAGTTTCTTACCAAAATGATTTAGATCAATTTTTCCAATATTTAGAAGCGCAATATCAAACCAACGATTTACTGAAAGCAGAACATCGGCATATTCGTTCTTGGATTGTAAATTTGATGCAAGATGGCGTAAAACCAAGAAGTATAAACAGAAAAATTATTGCACTTCGCAGTTTTTACAAATTTGCCATATCCAGAGAAGCAATTCATCAAAATCCAACCCAAAAGATAAAGGCATTAAAATCTTCCAAAGAACTCCCACAATTCGTACAGGAAAAAGAAATGGATACTTTATTGTCTCATATAGAGTTTCCAGATGATTTTGAAGGTAATAGAGATGCTTTGATTATGGAATTGCTTTATGGAACAGGAATGAGGCTAGCGGAATTAATTGGCTTAAAGGAAGATGATTTCAATAGAAATTCCGGAACAATAAGAATATTAGGAAAAGGAAATAAAGAAAGAGTGGTTCCTTTTCATTTAGAAATAAACAGGCGATTAGATAAATATATTTTTTATAAAAAAGAATTGTTTTCGCACAACGGGCAGAGCCCTTTAATCGTTTCTAATAGTGGAAACAAAGCCTACCCTATGCTAATTAATAGGATTACAAAAAAATATTTAGATCAGGTTACAACGATCACTAAAAGAAGTCCTCACGTGCTGAGGCATACTTTTGCAACTCATTTATTAAACAAAGGTGCTGATTTGAATGCGGTCAAAGATATGCTAGGCCATAGCAGCTTAGCCGCAACACAAGTCTACACCCATAATTCGCTTGACAAACTCAAAAAGGTGTTTGATCAAGCACATCCTAAAGCGTAAGTTTAACCGTAAAACACAAAAATCATGAAGCTACAAATGCATTCGATCCACTTTGACGCAGACGCAAAATTACTTGATTTCATCCAGAAAAGAATTGACAAACTGGAAACTTTCTATGATCGGTTTATTGATGGAGAGGTATTTTTAAGATTGGATAAGGATTCAACTAATGCGAATAAAATAGTCGAAGTTAAATTAAATATTCCTGGAAATCAGCTGTTTGCAAAAGAAAAAAGCGATTCTTTTGAAGCAGGAATAGATAGTGCTTCAGAGGCATTAAGAAGACAAATCAAGAAGTTTAAAGAAAAACAAATGGCACATTAATTGCCTGTACATATTAAAGTAAATAATAAAGCCCGGTTTCGATCGGGCTTTTTGTATTTTCCAATCTTACATATATTATATTTACCCTCTATCAATAAAAATCAAAAACTAATACCTTTTTCATAGCATTATTATAAAAACCACGTTGTTTTAATAAGCAATTTCAATAATTCTCATGACCAATAAATTAACTCTTTTCTTTTTCCTCTTTTTGATCACATTGAGTACAAAAGCTCAATATATAATGGAACAAGACTCTTCCATTTTGCTCAATAATATGTATATACAAATGGAAGTTAATGCATCTGTGAATGCAATTTATAATGCGGAACATGAAAAAGTGGAAAAAGATTTTAAATGGTTGCGCTATAGGTTTCCAAACCATCCTTTGCCATACTTTCTTTATGGACTGAATGAGTGGTGGAAGATATTACCAGAGCCATCCTTATATCCAGAGAATGAAAAGATGATAGCTTATTTAGATACTGCTCAATTTTATGCTGAGGCAATGTTTGAAAAAGATGAGGAAGATATGGAAGCAGCATTTTTTCTTGCGGCAATTCATGGTTTTAAAGGAAGGTTTTATGCTGAAACCCAAAGCTGGACAAAAGCAACATTTGCTGCAAAAAAGGCCTTAGATTTTATGGAAATCAGTAAAAACAATAAAAATCTTAGCCCTGAATTTCTTTTTGGGGATGCCTTGTATAATTATTATGTAGAATGGATTCCTGAACATTATCCTATTTTAAAACCAGTATTGAGGTTTTTTGAGGAAGGAGATAAAGAATTAGGCGTAAAGCAATTAACTCAGGTCGCCCAAAATGCATTTTATACTCGAACAGAGGCTCAATATTTTTTAATGAGAATTTGGGCTTTGGATGAAGGCGAATTGCAAAAAGGACTACAATTATCAGAATATCTTCATGAAACCTATCCTCAAAACGCTTACTTTCACCGATTTTATGCTAGACTGCTTTATACGGCAGGAAAAATCAATGATGCTGAGCGAGAATGTTTAGAAATATTTCAGAATATTGATAGTGCTAAAGCAGGATATGGAGGAACTTCAGGACGATATGCAGGCTTTTTTTTAGGACAAATTTATGAGCGTAAAAACCAGCTGGATGAAGCAAAACAATATTATAAAAGAGCAATGTTAGCATCTGAGAGTGTAGAGGAAGAAGAAGCAGGCTATTATTTATATAGTATTTATCATCTTGGGTTAATTGCAGAAGAACAAGGAGAGGAAGAATTAGCAGAAGATTATTATAAAAAAACAAAAAGCAAAGCCAGTAGAAAACAAGGCGTTCATAAAAATGCACGAGATAAGCTGAAAGATTTGTAGTTTTAAGGAGTGAAACCCATTGATTTAATCATAGCGCCTCTTACCCTGCTTGTATTATTACTTCTGGCTTATTTTTTAAGGGAAGTTTCAGCCACTGAGGAAACTAAAAAATATTTTTTTCCAGCGCTTTTATTAAAAATGCTTGGGGCCATCGGAGTTGGCTTAATTTATCAGTTTTATTATGGAGGAGGAGACACTTTTAGTTACTATACTCACGGGGCAGCACATATCGTAAATGCATTCTATGAAAATTTTTCAGCGGGTCTAAAGCTTTTAACAGCAAATGGAGAATTTGATCCTGAAACCTATAAATACTCTTCCAAAATTTGGATGTATCGTGATCAAACTTCCTACTTTATTGTTAGAATTGCTGCAATATTTGGGGTTTTAACCTATAATACTTATTCCTCAGTAGCCTTATTGTTTGCTTTTTTTTCTTTTTGGGGGTTGTGGTTAATGTACCAATCATTTTATAAAATATATCCTGAATTAAATAAGTGGCTTGCTGTTTCTATTTTTTTCGTGCCCACGGTTTTCTTTTGGGGTTCTGGAATTTTGAAAGATACGGTTACTCTAGGCGCAACAGGGTTCTTGGTTTATTCTTTTATTCAATTAGCTTTTGAAAGAAAGAATATGGTTTGGAATAGCATATTGATGGCTTTTTCAATTTATTTAATTATTTCAGTGAAGCTTTATATTTTCTTAAGCTTAATGCCTGCCTTAATATTATGGTTTTTCTTGTACAGGATTGGTAGAATTAGATCAGCTGTTGCAAGAGCATTAGTCGCTCCAATTTTATTAGTAGTAGGTGGGTTTATAGCCTATTATGTTGCGCTTAAGGCTGGTGAAGACAATAAAAGATATGCTTTAGATCAGATTGCTGAAACAGCACAAGTTACAGCCTATGATATCCGATATTGGACTGGAAGAGACGCTGGTTCTGGTTACTCATTAGGAGAATTGGATGGTACTTTTGAAAGTATGATCAAGTTGGCACCACAGGCTGTTAACGTAGCTTTATTTCGCCCATACTTATGGGAAGTAAACAATACACTTATGCTCTTGTCCGCTTTGGAAGCGTTATTTTTATTGGGGTTGACCATCCGGCTTTTCTACCGAAACAAATTAGTACATATTGGCCAAAGCCTTAAATCTCCAATAATCCTTTTTTGCTTGGGTTTTGCTATCATTTTTGCTTTTGGTGTAGGAATTTCAACTTATAATTTTGGTACTTTGTCCCGATACAGAATAGTGATGGTGCCCTTTTTTCTTATGGCCCTTTTCATTTTAGATTTTCATGCCCAATCTAAAAAACAGAATGTATCGAATAGGTCTTAAAATTTTAAATCTAGTGTAACATAGAAGTTCCTACCAGCAGAAGGAATAATTCCTGGACCAGGATAGCCTGTTGCTCTTCTAGTAAAATAGTAATTGTTGGTTAAGTTATTAATACCAGCTTCCAGCTGAGCAAATTTATATTTGTATTTAGCGCTTAAATCTAAAACATGAAAGGAAGGAATAATTCCGTCTACTCCTGTTGCTGTTCTTTCGGCATTGGTTGCTTCTGTATATTGCTCACTCAGATATGTAAATTGTAAAGTAGATGAAAAGCTTTTCCATTTATAATTAAAACCAGTTTTTATATTTACATCTGGCACTAATTCTACTTTGTTTCCTGCAATTGAACTCTCCATATTATCCTCTCCATAACGTCCTCGAATAAATGCTGCATTTAAAAATGTGGAAACTTCATGTATCGGTTCTGGAAATAGAAACTTACTCCAATTCATTTCAGTATATGATTCCACTCCTGCAATTGAAGCATTTCCTACATTTGTTCTGTATCTGTAAATTCTTGGAAACCCATCTATTGCATCATCATAACGCAATAATGCACCCAATCTGTCATTATATGCCAAATAGAATAAGCTCCAGTCAAAATTTAAGAAGTCACTATAATTCCCCCTAAAACCTAAATCGGCATTATATCCACTTTCATCTTTAAGGTTTGGGTCAACCAAAATATTAGTGTTATTAACTCTTAAATCATTAAAATTTATTCCTCTATAATTCATGGAGATATTGCCATATACTTCCAAATCAGCAGGTGTTTTGTAGCTAATGCCCAGGCCGGCTAGCATAAAAGACCGATCCAAATTTTTGGATTCATATATGGTGGTATCAGAAATAACATTTCCCGCAAGGTCTTCTACCATATTTCTGTAGTAACCAGAACTATTCGTGCTAATATATTCCCATCTTAGGCCAGGAGTAATACTTAAATTGCTATTAATATTGAAAATATTTTCAGCAAAGAGCGCTATATTTTCCGAAGGATAACGGAAAGATAAATCTTCTAGCTTGTTAGGATTATTGTATTGAAAATCGGCATCAAAACCTGCTGGGCCTAATCCTTGTCTTTGTTGAGTGTTGCCTTTAAAATATCGAGCCCCAATTGCTAATGCTTGGATTTGGCCCATAAAATCATATCGATGTAATAGGCGTAATTCTGAGCCAAAGTTTTCATAATCATCCCACAATAAATTACGCTCTTCTTCAGGAAAATCAACTTGAGTAACTCTTTCCAAATTTCCTAATGCTTTTCTTGAACCTATCAGGCCAAAAGTCTTCCAATTTAGCTTTGTTTTATCACTAATTCTATAATCCAAAATCAAAGCTGGTATGTTCCACTCAATTCCAAACCAGTTACGCTCTCTTACGGATTGCCTTGGATCTTCCTCAAACATTCTGTCGGTTAACCCTCCTGCTTGTTGAGCAAGATAATCCATGTGGGTAAATTCAAAGCAAAGGTATAGCTTGTCCCCAATATCAAAGTTTACATCTGCAAAAAGAGTATTCGATTCAAAGGATTCATTATCCCTAAAACCATCTCCTTGTTTTCTTTGATAGTACACAAAATAATCCATCTCTTCAGTATTTCCAGACAGACTATTGTATGAACTTAATAAACCGAAAGAACCTACAGTATTTCTGGTATGAAACTGGATAGGAGTTTTTTCTGGTGCTTTTTTGAATATAAAGTTGATCATACCTCCAAATTGAGATCCATATTGAAGAGAAGCAGCTCCTCTAACCACCTCAATTTTAGATAGGGCTTCAACAGGCGGGGTGTAATAACTTTCAGGATAGCCTAATGGATCAGCGGAAATATCGTAACCATTTTGTCTGGTATTGAAATTAGAAGTTCGGTTTGGGTTTAAGCCTCTTCCCCCTATTCCTAATTGAAGTCCACCCCCATCACTTTCCCAAATATTTAAACCGGGTACTTTTGCAAAAACTTGACGAGCGTTATTAGTAGCAAGGTTTCCATTAATTTGGTCAATTGAAATAACTTCGTTTTTCTTAGCTTCATATATAAGAGTGCCTTCCACAGGATTTAATCGTGTAACATTAAATACCTCTGATTTTTTACCAATGGCTTTAACTTCCTCTAATGTTTCTAATAAAGGAGCTAATGAAAAATTTATTGCCTCCCAATCTCCTTTGACTTGAACCTCCTTAATTTGACTTTGTCTACCTAAATAAAATGCGGCCACTTTGTATTTACCTTCGGGAAGGTTAAGACTATAATTCCCTTCTGAGTCAGTAACTGCTTTGTATTGACTATCCAAAACAAAAATTTCTGCTAGCTCAATTCCTTTTTTGCTTTCGGAATCAATTACTGTTCCTTCTATGCCTTGAGCGAACAATGTATTAGTAAAAATACTAATCAATAAAATAATAATATGAGTATAAAGTTTCTTCATTTATTATAAGGTAAAACCCAATTTTTATGTTGATAGCCTCTTTTAATAACAGCCAAATTCACTTCTGGATTAATAAATGGACGGCTTCCCTTACCATTTATGCTGGCATAGCTTTCTACAAACACCTCTGCTTCAGCATTATATTCTCTTTGATATTTATCCCTTAAAAAATGGGCAAATTGCAAAACCATATCCGGCTGTGTATTCATCATTTTTTCCTGCACTGGGGTTAAATACTGATGGGGAAATACTTCAAATGATTTATTCTTTTCTGGAATATTCACTGAGAATTGTGTGTAACCTACTTTTTCCATCAGCATTACTCGCCACGAGAATCTATAGCCTTGCTCTGTCCAAAATAAATTGCCTGGATAAAGCAGAAAGCGGAATGGCAATAGAACTTGCAAACCGAAATAAACAATAAAGAAATATTTTAAAGCAACTGGAGTTACAAATCCATCAGAAATAGACAGATCTTGTTTTTTTTGAGGAAATAGCTTGGACCATAATGTTTTATGAAATTCTTCAGAGAAAAAGATTAATGTGCTGACTACCATGATATAGGGGAACATACCAATTTGGAAAAGGGCTGCAGTCATAAAATGAAAAGCAATAACTGTTAGGTAGGCAAAAACCCTTGTTCTTTTCCACAACAGAAAAAATGGTATTGTTAAATCATAAATGGCACCAAACCAGCTAAAAAAATAAGCGGTTACTTTATAATCTAGTAATGAGCCGATGATAGGTGTGTCGGCTCTTGAAGGCAACCATATTTTTAAAGGAAGGGCTTCCAGCAACCAATCTGGCTGTAATTTGGCTAATCCAGCAAAGAAATAAACTAAGGATAATTGTAAAATAATAATATGAATGCTCCATGCTGGCACATAAAAATTTTGTTTTTTTCTGCGCCAGGCATCAATTGAATATGCCTTATTTGCAGGCACCAATATCAATAGAAATGCAATAATGCTTACAAAATAATAGTGGTTGAGGTAATTGGTTTTGTCAATAAGCTCTACATAAGTAAAACTCAAAAAGAAAAGCACCGCACTAATTCTATAAAATGCACCTAAAGCAATTCCAATAGCAGCAATTCCCATTATAGCAAAGAGAATGTACATTCCAGGGTCTCCCCATGTTTGTATCCATTCAAATCCATAATACGGAAAATAAAATTCAGGCTCAATATATTGTTTTGCTATCCATCCATTAGACCAGAAACGGATAATGGAAGCTAGCATCATAACACCAAAAGCTACCCGGAAGGTAGCTAGTGGCGCAATGTGTTTTGCTTGATTTAATCGATATGTTGGCAACCAATTAGTCACCGTCATTATCTTGGAATGTAATTGAAACGGATAATGCTGATGTCATATCCACTTTTATTAATGGAATAACAGCTTGCAACGCATTATATACGTTTACTAATTGACTTCCTTCTGTTGTCGCAACCTCACTATAAGGAGATTCAATTTTCTCCATCTCTTCCAAAGCAGCTGTAGATTGATTGATAATGGATCTACTTAACAACTCATCATTTCGATCTCTGGCATCAAATGCGTCTAAATAATCATCTAAGCCAAGGCCATCTTCAGAAGAATTATAATGTTGACCTTTGAAAACAGCAATTGAGGATTTTACAGCTTCTTCTGCTAATTCACCTGACCAAGCTGAAAAGTATGCTTCTACATTTTGAGGAGATACAACTCCGCCAGTTCTAGGATTTCCACCAGAAGGAAATCCAATTTTTGCATTTTTAATTCTGATGTCGAATTGGAAATTGTATTCATTAACAAGCAAACTAGTGCCACTTCCAACATCTGTTCCAGTATTTCCAACAAAAGTTGATCTGTAATCTGGCCAGCCTTCGGTCATTAAATTGGAAGTGGATTGGATGTCTTCAACTAGGTCAGTTAAATATTGTAGACGATTTTCACCTAAATTTGGGTCTCCAAAATAAGCTAAAACTTCTTCCTCAGTGCTTCCAGTACCAAACAGTAAATAATCCAAAGCTGGAAAGCCTTTTGCCGCCACATTTGCAGCAGATCCTAACACATAATTTTGAGAATTTATATTCTCTTCAATCAAATCGGTATTTGTAGGAAAGATATTTACTCTATCTCTTAAATTTACACTAGAGACTGGGCCGACATGAACAAACGCCAAATGTTGATAGCTTAACCAGACTTCTTTAAACTCTGTTCTTAAAACATTTAAGCTCTCTATAGAAAGGTTTGTATTAAAAGAGTTGGTGGCACCGCTCAGTCCTTCTGCGTTTGAAGCAAAACTTTCAATGGATGGCTGTATAACATTATCAGCCATGTTTATTAGAAAAGCTTCTCTATCAAAATCCACTTTTTCACTGCCTGAATTATTATCGCAGGCAGTGAAAATAGTGATAAACAATATGAAGAAAGAAAATTTTAAATATCTCATTATGTATTATAATTGGTCTTGAATATCTTCAAATCCGTAAGCCTCTACTAAAGATGCCTTTGCAGCGTTGATATTATCAGTGGTGATTTCATAGAAGTTTTCACCCAATTCTGCTAGAATCCCCTCAACTTCAGTATTGCTTAATTTCTGGTTTGGATTATATTTTAATGCATGGATGAATGCCCAAGCTTCTGATAATGTATGGTTTCTTACTGCATCATCAGCAAAGGCGTCATTTGCTGCGTTTAAATAGTGAACTGCAGTTGCAGCAGAAACTCTTTCCCATTCATTTCTGATGATTTCAATCTGCTCATCTCTGGTTTCTAAATCTTTGTTAGAAATAGCGGCTCTTCCCTTTATGAAAGCATTCATGATAGCTTCGTTTGAGCCTAATAAGTCATCTCTTCCGTTTGCGTATTTACCCCAAAATCTTATCCCGTCTGTATTAGAAGGGAAATCATTTGGAACTCCAAAATAACCAAAAGCTTCGTCCCAGTGGTGCTCCATTGCAGTTCCTTTTCCTTCTTCAATTTCCTCATTGTCCACATCCATTTTACCAGACCCTAAATAGATAGAAGCACCTTGGAAGTAAAAACAAGAGCCCATTAAACCTTTTTCAATTAATTGGATATGCTCAAACCCCTTGGCATCGAAGAAATAATTTTTAGAGGCATCATTTGGAGAAGTTACTACTCCAGGAGTTCCATTGCTTCCAACACCACCATCTGCCTCTGCTGTAGCGGCTGCAAAATCGCGAATGAAAGCTTGAAACATTTCAATATCTACCTCTACTGTTTTGTTTTCCAATTCTTTTGTGTCTGCATCATTCAATTCTGCTTTTGAGAAAGCATTGTTTTCGTTGGCATACATATCCAACATAGTTTGAGCATCTAAAACAGTTCCATCATTGGCTGTTTTCATATAGACAGTCAATTCTTCTAACATATCCAAACGTTGTGTTTGGCCAGTATAACTTACATTTTCAAACTCATAGGTTGATGGAATTTCATAATTTACATCATTTTCTCCTCCTGTGTTTTCTTCATCACATGAAGTAAAAGCAAAAACTGCTAATAGTGCTAATCCTAGTAATCTTAAGTTGTTCATTTGTGCAAAATTAATATTTGTATTTAGATTGATTCTAATGATGGCACAAAATTAATTTTATTTAGATTGGTTACAAATAAAAAAGCAATTTTATTTAGATTAGATTTAAATAAAGTTCAAATAGTTTGATTTTAAGCTCTAATGAGGGAAAATTTGACAGCAACATTATTTTATTGCTTGCTCAGAATTAATAAGTAGAATAGGATTTTGATTTATTAAGAAAATCTAAGACACAATTGATTAGAAAAATTTCTCTACTAGTAATTTTTATTCTAAGTTATATTGCCCAAAAAAGTAATTTGAAAAGTATAGGTTATGGGAAAACTGCATAGGTAGCAGAAACATTTGATATGTCTTTTATAGAAGACATCACTTTTTCTCCCCCACTTTTTAATTGATGACAATAGCTTACCGATAAAACGCAAACGAATATCATGAGTAAACTGATCATTAGTCTTCTGTATAAGTTATTCATTCAAGCCTTTGTGTTGTTGTAAAGCAAAATTATTAGAATTTTGCATCAAAAACTAAAATATTATAAATTATTTAATATTATATTTGATTATATTAATTTGTTAATGTTTCTATTTTAGCAGTTAATCATAGCAATTCATGCGATTAATTGTAATTTTACGCTATTAATCGAAAAAAGCATTTTGTAATGGAATATAGGATTGAAAAAGACACAATGGGCGAAGTAAAAGTGCCCGCTGACAAGTATTGGGGAGCCCAAACCGAAAGAAGCAGAAATAATTTCAAAATTGGTGCTGAAGCAAGCATGCCTTTAGAAATAGTTCATGGATTTGCTTACCTTAAAAAGGCAGCGGCCCACACTAATCACGAATTAGGGGTGCTGAGTCAGGAAAAAAGAGATTTGATTTCTAAAGTTTGTGATGAAATTTTAGATAATCAGCATAATGATCAATTTCCCTTGGTTATCTGGCAAACTGGTTCAGGCACTCAATCAAATATGAATGTAAATGAGGTAGTATCGAACAGAGCACAAATTTTAGCTGGTAAAACCTATGGTGATGAAAAAATTGTACATCCAAATGACGATGTAAACAAGTCGCAATCATCAAATGACACTTTCCCAACAGGAATGCATATTGCCTGCTATAAGATGGTAATCGAAACCACAATTCCAGGAATTGAAAAATTAAGAGATACTTTAAAAGAGAAATCAAAAGCTTTTGAAAAAGTAGTAAAAATTGGAAGAACTCATTTAATGGACGCTACTCCATTAACTATTGGGCAAGAATTTTCGGGCTATGTTTCTCAATTGGATCATGGCATAAAAGCATTAAAAAACACCTTAGACCATCTATCTGAAATTGCTTTAGGCGGAACTGCAGTAGGAACAGGAATCAATACGCCAAATGGATATTCAGAATTAGTGGCTGAGAAAATAGCTGAATTTTCTGGTTTGCCTTTCAGAACAGCAGAAAATAAATTTGAAGCATTAGCAGCACATGATGCAATAGTGGAATCACATGGAGCTTTAAAACAAATTGCTGTTTCCTTAAATAAAATAGGCAATGATATTCGTTTGCTAGCTTCAGGGCCAAGATCAGGAATTGGAGAGATTATAATTCCAGCAAATGAACCAGGCTCTTCCATTATGCCAGGAAAAGTAAATCCTACTCAAGCAGAAGCTTTAACTATGGTTTGTGCTCAGGTGATGGGCAATGATGTTGCTATTACCGTTGGCGGCACTCAGGGTCATTATGAATTGAATGTTTTTAAACCTGTAATGGCTGCTAACTTCTTGCAATCTGCTCGATTAATCGGAGATGCCTGCGTTTCCTTTAATGATAATTGTGCAGTTGGAATTGAGCCAAATTACGAAAGAATTAAAGAACATTTAGATAATTCATTAATGTTGGTAACCGCTCTTAATACAAAAATCGGTTACGAAAAGGCAGCTAAGATAGCTAAAACGGCACATGAAAATGGCACTAGACTTAAAGATGAAGCAATTAACTTGGGTTATTTGACTGCAGAGGAGTTTGACGAATGGGTAAAACCAGAGGATATGATTGGCAGTTTGAAAAAACATTAAATAGTATTATTTGTCTTTATAATAGTTATTTACTTACTTTAGTTGTACAAATTTGAATAAACCGAATCGATAATATGAAAAGCAAGATAAGTTTAATCGCCATCCTTATGATTTTTTGCATGGCATTTTCAGTTTCTGCTCAATTAAGCAGAGCAGAAAAAAAAGAAATGAAAAAAATGGCTAAGGAGCTTAAGAGAAATCCTGAGCAAATGAAGGCAATGGTTGAAGAAAATGAAAGCCTCAAAAGTTCTGTTGCTAGTTTAAATGCTCAAGTAGAAAACTTGCAAAGTCAATTGAGCAATAAAAATGCAGAAATTGCAGCAGCAAAAGCAGAGGCTCAAGAAGCAAAGGCAATGGCAGAAGCTCAAAGACAAAGAGCTAATGAAATGGCTAATAAGGCTAAAAATGCTCAAAATCAAGAACCAGAAGCTTTAGATGAAAGCGGAACATGGTTTAAAGTTCAAGTTGGTGCATTTGAAAATATTGACATGTCAGAGTACTTCAAAAACAATCCAAATTTTAGCGGAGAAGAAACAGAGGAAGGATTGCAAAGAATTACTTTAGGTCGATTTAGAGATTATTGGGAAGCCGACACCTTTAAAAAACACCTCAGAGAAATGGGTGTAAAAGATGCGTGGATTGTACCTTATAAAGACGGAACCCGTGTAGCTCTTAAAGATGTATTAGAAGGAGTTATCTAAATCTCTTTATTCATAAAAAAAGCCGTTTACATTAGTAAACGGCTTTTTTTATGTCCTTAATAAATTACATTGCCGCTGCCATTGGTTCAATATTTAAAACCCTAACGGCTTTTAAAATCATTTCCCAGTCGGAAGGCATCAAACGCTCAAATTTTACTTCCTCCTGTTCTTCCCATTCATCAAGCATAAATATCATATTTAAAACAAAGTTATCTTCGTTTAATGAACCATAAAATTCTAAATACCTTTT
>QNXU01000187.1 GCA_003973485.1 Bacteroidota bacterium
AGTAAATGAAATGTATTTTGACTTTTTAGAATCTCCTGACACTTCCATTTCGCAGGGATTGGTAGAAAAAATAGGGAAAGCCTTAACCACTTTACCGAAAGGGTTTAAACCATTAAAGCAAATAGACAAACTTTTAAAAGAGCGTAAGAAGAATTTCTTTGACGAGAAAATGCTCAATTGGGCAGATGCCGAATTGCTTTCTTATGGTTCTTTATTAGCCGAAGGGAACATTGTAAGAATGTCAGGTCAGGATGTGAAAAGAGGTACATTCTCTCACAGACACTCTTATTTGTTTGATGCTGAAACCAATGAGCCATATTGCAACCTTGATCATATTGAGGAAAATCAAAAAGAGAAATTTAAAATCTTCAATTCCTTATTATCAGAATTTGGAGTTTTAGGTTTTGAATATGGATATGCAATGGCCACACCAAATGCATTGGTAATTTGGGAAGCTCAATTTGGTGATTTTGCTAATGGAGCACAGGTTATGATTGATCAATTCATTACTTCAGCTGAAAGTAAATGGCAAAGAATGAATGGCTTAGTGATGCTATTGCCACACGGATACGAAGGTCAAGGACCTGAGCATTCAAATGCCAGACCTGAAAGATTCCTTCAATTAGCCGCAGAGGAAAATTTAATTGTAACCAATATCACTACTCCTGCCAATCTATTTCACATGTTTAGAAGACAAGTGAAATGGGAATTCAGAAAGCCTTTGGTTCAGTTTGCGCCTAAATCATTACTGCGTCATCCAAAAGTGATTTCTCCAATTAAAGAATTTACAGAAGGAAAATTTAGAGAGATTTATGAGGATGATTATGTAACTAACAAAAATGTAAAAAGGGTGCTACTGTGTACTGGTAAAGTTTATTACGATTTATTAGAAAAACAGCAAGCGGATGAAAGAAAGGATGTTGCCATTATTAGAATCGAGCAACTACACCCATTCCCAATGAACCAAGTTGACAAAGCTTTGAAGAAATTCAAAGATCCAGAAATCTTCTGGGTACAAGAAGAACCTTCAAACATGGGGTATTGGACCTATATGTTAAGAACTATAGCCAATAAAGCAGGATTGCAATTAATTTCAAGAAAATCGAGTGCATCGCCCGCAACAGGTTATGCCAAAGTTCATAAAGCAGAACAAGAAGCATTAGTTGAAAAAGCTTTTGACATAAAGAAATAAAATTTTTTAAGATAGAATTCAGAGAAACATGAGTTTAGAAATAAAAGTACCGGAAGTAGGCGAATCAATAACCGAAGTAACCATTGCCTCATGGTTAAAAAAAGATGGTGATTTTGTTGAACAAGATGAAATCATTGCAGAACTGGAATCAGATAAAGCAACATTTGAATTGCCTGCTGAAGCTTCCGGTGTGTTAAAAATAAAAGCTCAGGAAGACGAAACCGTAGAAGTTGGCGCAGTTATTTGCGAGATAGATGAAGATGCCAAAGGCAGTGGTTCTAAATCAGAAGAAAAAGCTGAGGATAAAAAAGAAGAAAAATCCGAACCAAAGCAGGAGAAAAAGGAGTCTTCATCTTCAAGCAGCGGACCGAAAAAGACCGGTGAAGTTCATGAAATGGTCGTTCCTACTGTTGGTGAATCTATCACAGAAGTGACCATAAGTTCTTGGTTGAAATCAGATGGCGATTATGTGGAAATGGATGAAGTGATTGCGGAAGTAGAGTCTGACAAGGCTACTTTTGAATTACCTGCCGAAGCTAATGGTTTCTTACAAATTGTTGCCCAAGAAGATGATACTATAGAAATTGGAGCTACAATCTGTAAAATTGAAGTGACAGAAGGTGGTGCTCCAAGCGAATCTTCATCAGAGAAAAGTTCTTCTGACAACGATACTAGCTCTGAATCTAAAGAAGAAGGTAAAGAAACTTATGCAACGGGCCATGCTTCTCCTGCAGCAGCTAAAATCCTAAAAGAAAAAGGCATTGACCCTTCTAATATAAAAGGAAGCGGAAAAGATGGTAGAATTACCAAAGAGGATGCTGAAAATGCAGAAAAGCAATCATCTAAACCAGAAGCGAAAGAAAGCAAATCATCTGACTCAGGAATAGAAACTGATAAATTGCCTTCTCCTGATGCAAGTGGAAATCGTGAGCAACGAAAAGAGAAAATGTCAAGCTTGCGTAAAACCGTTGCCCGCAGATTGGTAAGCGTGAAAAATGAAACGGCCATGTTGACCACTTTCAATGAAGTGGACATGAGCCCAATCATGGATTTACGTAAAAAATACAAAGAGCAATTTAAAGAGAAATATGAAGTTGGATTAGGCTTTATGTCATTCTTCACAAAAGCTTGTACGATGGCATTGAAAGAGTGGCCAGCCGTTAATGCTCAAATTGATGGAAACGAAATGGTTTACAGTGATTTCGTAGATATGTCCATTGCTGTTTCCTCTCCAAAAGGCTTGGTAGTTCCAGTGATAAGAAATGCTGAGAAACTATCTTTTCATGAAATTGAAGGTGAAGTAATCAGATTAGCTAAAAAAGCTAGAGATGGAAAATTGAGTATAGATGAAATGAGTGGAGGAACATTTACTATCACCAATGGTGGTATATTTGGATCCATGCTTTCTACACCAATAATCAATGCGCCACAATCGGCTATTTTAGGAATGCATAATATAGTAGAAAGACCAGTTGCCATTAACGGAGAAGTACAAATCAGACCGATTATGTATGTAGCCCTTAGCTATGACCACAGAATTATTGACGGTAAAGAATCAGTAAGCTTCTTGGTAAGAGTGAAAGAGTTATTGGAAGATCCAACTCGTTTACTTTTAGGCATATAAACAACACATTAAATAAATTGATGCACTTTAATAAAGGTGCTATAATTCATAAATATTAATAAAATGAGCAAGTATGATGTTACAGTAATTGGTTCTGGTCCTGGTGGATATGTCGCAGCAATCCGTTGTGCCCAGCTAGGGATGAAAACAGCCATTATTGAAAAATACGATACACTTGGTGGAACTTGCCTTAATGTAGGCTGTATTCCATCAAAAGCATTATTGGATTCTTCTGAGCATTATCACAATGCAGAAACTACTTTTAAAGAGCATGGAATTAACCTTAGCAACTTAAAAGTGGATATCAAACAAATGATTAACCGCAAATCAGATGTGGTAAAGCAAAATGTTGAGGGTATTGCTTACCTGATGAAGAAAAATAAGATTGATGTACACACAGGAGTTGGTTCATTTAAGGACAAAAACACTGTTGTGGTTACTAAATCAGATGGAAAAAAAGAAGAGCTAAGTACTGACAAGGTAATCATTGCAACCGGTTCAAAGCCAGTAGAGCTTCCATTTGCAAAATTTGATAAGAAACGAGTAATCAGTAGCACTGAAGCTTTAGAATTAAAAGAAGTGCCAAAGCATTTAATTTTAATCGGTGGTGGCGTTATCGGACTTGAATTAGGTTCTGTTTATAAAAGAATCGGTGCAGAAGTAACTGTAATAGAATTTATGGATAGCCTTATTCCAACCATGGATAGCACGATGGGCAAGGAAATGAAAAAGAGCATGAAAAAGCTCGGCATGGACTTGAAACTGAAACATAAAGTGACCAAGGTTGAAAATAAAGGTAAAGAAGTAGAAGTTACTTTTGAAACCGATAAAGGTAAGGAAGAAACTATCAAAGGTGATTATTGCTTAGTAGCCGTTGGTAGAAAACCCTATACAGAAGGTTTAAATCTTGAAGCAGCAGGACTTAAAGCCGATGAAAAAGGGAGAATTTCTGTTGATGATAATTTAAAAACAGAAGTTGATAATATTTATGCTATTGGAGATGTAGTAAGAGGTGCTATGTTAGCACACAAAGCGGAGGAAGAAGGCGTATTTGTAGCTGAAACAATGGCAGGTCAAAAACCACATATTCATTACAAATTAATTCCCAACGTAGTGTACACTTGGCCTGAAGTAGCTGGAGTAGGATATACCGAAGAAGAGTTAAAAGACAAAGGAACTGAGTACAAAACAGGATCATTTCCTTACAAAGCACTAGGTAGAGCTAGGGCAAGTGGAGACATGGAAGGTTTAGTGAAAGTAATTGCTGATAAAAAGACAGATGAGATTTTAGGGATCCATATTATTGGAGCTAGAGCCGCTGATATGATTGCTGCTGGAGTTACAGCTATGGAATATCGTGCCTCAGCAGAAGATGTATCTCGTATGTCTCATGCGCACCCGACTTATATGGAAGCAGTGAAAGAAGCTTGTTTAGCAGCTACAGACAATAGACCAATTCATATGTAGTAAAAACACTAGATGCTAGAGTCAAGAATATAGACTTGAAACAAGAAATCCGATACAAAATTCTATCGGATTTCTTATTTAGCTTATTATAAACTACTAAGCCACCCCTTTCCCAACAGGAAAAGCCCTATAAGTATAATATTGCATTACTGCCTCCAGGGCGGCCAAAATAGCTTCATTTATGGGTAGCATATCTTTTGCTAGCCTAAAATCTATTTGCATCAGCTTTTGATAATAATCAGCAAAGACAGGAACTGTAGATTTTGATTTCAACATCTCCACAGCTTTCTCATAGTTTTCAACTTGATTTTCCTTAATCAGTTTGCAAGTAACCATGCGTAGCTGACCATATTTATCTTTGCCAGCTCCATAGCCAAATAGCCTACAGATTAATCCTCTGTATTGATATTCGCCACAATGCCCGTGATTTGGGTCGTCTATTGAAAGTGGTTGATAGACCATGCAATTAAGAGATTGATTTTCTTCCAGTTTTTGAAGCATTTCCTCTGCTTTACCTTGGGAAAACCAATGAAAGGCCAAGGGTAAAAATTCAAGCGGAGAAGCTTCTATATCTGGTTTATTACAGCATTTTCCGCATCCTGAAAAACAATAAATGCCAGATTCCTTTCTGAATTCAGTGATTTCCTTATCAAGGCGTTTGAATAATCTTTCAACCGCTAAAACCTTATTTTTGATTGTCATATTTTGGATGCAAATGTAGATTGAAAATCAATCATTCTATCTAGTTTGCCCCAAAATATTTTTACTGAAGGAAAAGGAAATTAAGCCACTTTTACGACACAATATTTCTCTGAAAAGTACTTCTTACTGATCTCCAGAATACGCTCAGCTGTTATATTCCTAATACTATTAACATAAGCTTCAAAATAATCCAAATAATCAGCACCTTCTGAAAGTTTTACTTTATAATTTTCCGACTGATGAAAAACCGTATCTAAACTACTTGCTATTTTGCCGAGCATATAGTTTTTAATGGTTTTGATTTCTTCTTCAGGAACTAAATTGGTCTTTAGCTCCTCCATTTCCTTATAAACTTCCTGAACGGTATCCTCAACATGATCAATTTTCACATCTGCACCAATAATATGATAGTCCAAATGCCTATAATTTATCAAAACTGAATAAATACCATAAGTAAAACCTTTATCTTCTCTAAGATTTTTCATCAAGCGAGAACCAAAATATCCTCCCAGAATTTCATTTGTTATTGATAAGTCAAAATAATCAGGATGGTTACGAGGAATAGAAACAGACCCCATTCTGATGGAAGCTTGGACAGAACCCTCTCGTTTAATTAAATCCTCCTCAATTATTGGCGACAAGGTATTATCATACTCATCAGCAAATTTTGAGAATTCCAGCATACCAAAGTGCTCCTCGAAATAATTGAATATATCTTCATCAAAATCCCCTGCCACAATAATGGCTGGCTTCGATGTCAGAAATTGATCAAAATAATTTTCAATATCCTTTTTAGAAATCTCAGTTAAATGTTCTTCTTCTAATGTTTGGGAATAGGGTGTGCCGTTTAGCAACTTCTTTCTGAGGCTTTTTGTGGCGATAAGAGCATTCTTCTGATTATTTACTCTTATTTTCTGTAATTGCTGCAGTTTGATTTTCTCAAAATCATGAGCTTCAAATAATGGTTCTGTGATAGCACTCTTCAATACCGGCAATAGCGGATTAATGTGCTCTTTAAGACATAATAATGTAACTGTGGTATAATCATAGTCAACAGTTACATCCAGATGAGCTCCATAATGATCTAAAAGCTCCTGCAATTCACTTCCAGGATAACTTTTAGTCCCCTCAACCATCACTTTAGCACAAATCAAAGATTGGCCAGGCTTTTCGTCATTAACTCTTCCTGCTTCAAAAAGCAGATCGATTTTCAATACTGGATTTGTATCGTCTTGTATGATATGAACAGACACTCCATTGCTTAAATCCTTTATTGCAGGTTTAGTTAATGACAAATCTTTTAACATAAAGGATTCGGGAGCCAATTGTCTATTGAGCATATAAAGTATTTAATAATTTAAATAAAATGAATCAGCAGTATTATTCAGTAACAGAGGCTTTTGCTATGCCCATATCTTCAAATTTAAAGACTGCTGTGAACCTAAGCGTTTCTGCCAAAGGATTGTTTTGGGTTGTAGGGATTAAATAAGAAAAATCAAGACCTAAAACTTGATACCTGAACCCTAAGCCAGCTGTAAAATACTGTCGCCCACCTTTGGTAAAATGCTCATAAAAATAACCAGTTCTTACTGCGAAGACGTTATTGTATAAATATTCAATACCAGTAGAAATAGTGATCTCTCTCATTTCCTCCTGAAAACCTCCGGGAGCATCACCAAATGACCCAAACATTCCTTCTAATAAAGTTGCAGTAGTGGTATCACCCTCAACTGGTGTAGGCACCATCAATTTATTTAGATCAAGGGCTACTGTTAATTTATTATATGGATCTAAGGCAGTAGTAAATGCAGTCCCTAGTTTTAAATTAATTGGCAGGAATTGTTCATTATCATCACCGCTATAAGAAATCTTATTTGAAATATTGGCAATCTGTAAACCAGAAGAAAACTCTGAATCTTTACCGTTAAACAAAAGTTCTTTAGTGTAAAAAAGACCTAAATCCACTCCTATGGCTGTAGCAGGGCTAGGGGCTGCTGCGTTATTATTGGAGTAATTCCCAAATAGATTTGATCGAGCAAATTTACCTGTTAAAGATGCGCTTAAGTTATCACTTAATTTTCTCGCATAAGCAGCGGAAATCGAAAATTCTTTAGGGGCAAAATTAGTTCCAGTACTACCATCATCTGTGAAGAATATATTACCTAAATCAAAGTATTTCATGGATACTCCTACCACCTGTTCTTTACTGATTTTATAATATCCACTTAAATAAGAGAGCGACATATCGTCCACATTAATACTTCTTAACCATGGAGAGTAAGAAAAAGAAGCGCCAATTTCGTTTTCAACAAATGCTAATCTAGCGGCATTCCATTGCATGGCATTGGCATCTGCCGAAAGTGCAGCACCCACATCTCCCATACCTGCTGCTCGTGAATCTGGTGAGATTAAAAGGAAAGGCATTGCTGTTGTGATTACATTTCTTTCAGGATCAGCTCCAGTTAATCCTGAGGGGTTTGCTATTTGTCCATGAACTAAACTGCTCATAAACATTGCTGCTGTGGTAAAAATAAGTTTTGCTGCTCGCATTTTATCTTGGTTTACTTCAAATATACTTAATTGATTACAATTAGCTTTTTAAATTGGTCAGTTTTTGCATTATCTTCTACAGAACGAAGAAAAACTCTGACAAAATATATTCCCGGTGAAAGTTTTTTGCCGTTATAGTCTTTCAAATTCCAAACATCTTTTCTCAAGTCATTAATGGTACTATAGCTATGGGAATAAATTAATTTCCCTTGATTATTTAGAATCTGATAACTGAATTCTACCTCTTCATTCTTCCTATTCTGCCGTAATTTAAAATTCACTTCTTCACTGGCCGGGTTCGGATACATCACAAAATCTAGGATGGATAATTGCTCATTTGTAACTACTTCAAATTCAATGGTCGCTTTAGATTTATTGTTAAATACATCGAGCGCAGTAACTGTCAAAAAATGATCTCCCTCTTCTAAATTTGACACATTATAACTAATTGAACCTTCCTGATAGGAATCAAGATCATAATAGAAAAAATCATTTATATTAATAGCCTCATTTCCATCGATCGAAAAACTTATACCAGGGTTAATATTACTATTCGCTATACTGATTCCATGTTCATCAAATAAATCAATTATTAGCTCCACATTAGAACCTGTTTTCCCTCCATTTACAAAATCTCTATCATTCAAAAACAAGCTGATATCAGGCCCTATATTGTCCTGATTAGCTAAAGGACTACTTCCGCCAATCAAGAAATCATCATTGAAACCACTAGCATCGCTCAATGCTCCTTCTTGCTTTGCATATAAACTAAATTTTCCATTATCTACTTTGTAGTCAATTTCTTTAGGCACATAAAAAGTAAAATCAAATTCCCCATTCTCTACAAACGATTTTCCTCTGTAAATTACTTGATCGTAGGTTAAAAATTTAAACTCATTTTCAGAAGCATCAATTGTACTGCTTTCCCTTGGTTTATCGTAAAGCTCTGCTGTTAATATCCCATTAAAATTGCTAATTTTTTGATTTGAAGAATTCTTAACTATCCCACTAACTGTAATTTTTGACATGCTATTGAGCGTATCTGTACTGCCATTTTCATTTACAACATTTTCAATTTTGAGATTATTTTGAGGCTCAGCCAAGGTTACTGCAGGGTCACCCAAGAGGATAAAATTCCTGTTTTTTACTCCTACTATTCCTGAATTTTTGGTGCTTTTTATTATATCTCCAAGTTTTTGGGGGTTTCCGTTTTCTGTTTTAAAAACATTTTCAAAAAAGGCTCTGTTAAGTGTAGCATTTGAACTTGACTCTACTGGCCGTGAGGTTGTCAGCAATGCAATGGCTCCACCATCTGCTTTTAATAACATTTCTTGAGCTCCTGAAACTATATTTGGATTATCAAATCTACCATATTCGCAGGTTGCGGTTACAAAAAGTGGTAATCGATCTAAATTATTCCATTCATCAACCATACTCTTGTTAAGAATAGCCTCATTAGTCCAACTATTTTCAGAACCATGCCCAATATAATTTACTATTAAAGTTCCCTTTTCCACCATATTATTAATGGCTTCTCTCATTTTAGGAGAACGCTGGGTACTTGCAAATACTTCTTGCTCAAATGCTCCTAAATAAAGTTTATTAATATTGTAAAACCCGAAATTATCAATTACATATTCACTTAAAACCTCTGAATCTCTATGATATAAATTTCCATCTTCATCATCTGCTATAAAGTATAAATCATTTCTCCATTTATTAAATACCTGAGGATTAGTTTCATAATGAATGATTTTATTGACTATGCCTTTTGCTTCAGCAATGGTTTTTGCCGGGATTCTTCCAATCCCTATATCAACATCATCGATATTATTTGAAACTTCCTCCCAAAAACCTTCTGTATCATCCATAAAACCATAAAAATCATCTGAAGCATAAGTGAAAACAGGATGCAATGAGTTCCGTGACTGGTAAACAGGTACTAGATTGGTGTTGTTACTAACTCTATTCTTATAATCGTAAGAAGATGCACCAAATAGCAATACATATTTTAATTTGGTAGGATTCTTTTCATAAAAATACTTGATGTAATTTCTTATTGCTGACACATCTCTCCTACCAGATCCAAATTCATTAAATATTTTACTTACTTGAACAACTTCAACATCATATCCATTAAAGTTTCTTCTATATTGAGCCAACTGATTTGCTTCCTGCAAAAAATCGTCATAAGCGATGATTAGATAATCAGGACTATTACCATTTTTAATACTTTGAGGACTAATTTCTTGAATAAAAGTAGGCCTGTAAGCAGTAGATTGTTCAAACACCACAAATTTACGTTCTCCTAATTCCTGAGACTGGCTGAAATTGAAGCTCTGATTTTCAAAAGTAAGCGCTTTATAATTTACCAAATCAGTTACATCCCAAACTGAATGTGATGAATCTAGACCTTCAAATTTTAGTTCGTAAACACCATCAGCCTGAAATTCTTTATTTCTTAAAACAATCTGTTTATTAGTGATTTTAAGTTTTTCAGGAACAGTGAGGAACAAGTAATCCAAATATCCATCCGACTTTCCTGAACCTAAAGCTTCATGCGTAATTTGAATATTGAGTTTATTCCCAGACAAGAGGGATGTGGTTAAAGTAGAATAATTCTTCACAATTTCTCCTTTTTCTCTGTATGGGAAAACAGTGAAGTCAGAAACTGTGGGTAATTCCTCTGAGGCTAAATCAAAATCATTAAGGCTAATATGAAGGTTGGCAGGATTATAAGTTTGGGCTAAATATTGAGTTGTTAGCCCTAATTCTTTGGATTGACTTAATTCATGAGTTATTTCAAATGAAAAACTTTGTGATTTATTAACACTAAAAGATTCTCCAAACCATTGCCTGCCAGACCGTAACAAATTAGTTTCGTCAATTTCATGGAAATAAACTGCATCAAACCAATCAATAGTTCTGTCAGCTTGAGTTTCGATTGAACTAGTTGTTTCTATTAAATTTATTTCGCTAGCATTAAAATCTATAAAGAAATACAATGAATCATTATATAGATTATTACTGTATTGATAAACTTCTTCATTAAAATCATATTTAATATTCTGAACTGCATCTGCATAAAAATATACTGATTCCTCAGCTTCAAAAGAATTATTTTGGTTCGCAATTATTTTTACAGGAATTGGTTGTGGGTCAAAAGGGTATTCAATAGCATTTGATTGGGGAATATGCCCACCTGGCATTCCATAAACTTGAATAAGATTGGGATCTATTTCTTGAGCATTTAAACCGCTTGATTCAATTAAAGATAAATCAATTTTATGAACACCTTCTTTAGTAGTAGCTACCTTTATAAGCCCTTCTTTTTCTAGGATAGATTGACTACTTAGATAGTGAAAAGCAGAAATGGTCAATATAATACTGAGAAAATATTTCAAGTGTTTCTTTTAATTTTTATAGATTAATCCAGATTTTCGGCAGGTTAGAGAGTTCGCTTGTGTTACATTAAATTATTGCAAATGAATTGATTAACAGCTTTTTTATAAAATTAATTTCTAGGAAATAAAATAAATTTAATCATAGACAACAGAATATAAAGCAGAATAACGACAGGTATGGCAGAAAATTGAAATATACTAATTAAAATTACAGCCATTAAAATAGTTAGGTATCTGAAAATATTTTCTTTAACATTAAAACTTTTAAATTTTAATGCAATCATAGGCAATTCTGCTACTAGCAATAATGAAAATACAACTGAAATCGTAATTAAGGCGGGAATTTCAAATAAGAATTCCAGCATTTGTAAATCTCCTAAATAAAACATAAAGCCGATAAACAAAGCATTTGCAGGTGTTGGCAGTCCAATAAATTCTTCCGATTGCCTAGTATCAATATTGAATTTTGCTAAACGAATAGCTGAGAAAACGGCTACCAAAAATGCTGCAAAACTCCAGACCCCAGCATCATTCATTTGTAAGAATTGAAAAAGAACATAAGAAGGTAAAAACCCAAAAGTCACCATATCCGCTAAGGAATCCAATTGCTTTCCTATTTCTGAATGAACTTTTAATAATCTTGCCAACATACCATCTAAAAAATCAAATACTGCTGCCAAAACAATGCAAAAAGCCACCCATTCAAACTGAAATTGGCTAGCAAAATATACTCCGACTGCCCCAGTGAAAAGATTAGCCGCTGTAATGAAATTTGGAATATTCTTTTTTATCATATCTAATTAATTTATAGCACAAAAAGGGTTTGTGGCTTTCTCTTTTCCCAATGTAGTTTCAGGGCCATGCCCGCAATAAACTTTTACATCATCATGATATTTAAAAAGTTTATTTTGAATGCTACTAATCAATGTATCATGGTCACCTCCTGGCAAATCAGTTCTACCTATACTTCCATCAAATAACACATCCCCACCTATAAAAACCTTTTCTTTTTCATTCATAAATCCAATATGACCAGGTGCATGACCAGGCAGAAATAAAACTTCAAATTCAATATCACCAATTTTATGAGTATCGCCCTCTTTTAAAAAGTGGTCAGGTTGGGTCGGTTGATAGTTAGCAAATCCATAAGCTGCAGAATAAGTAGGAACAGCTTCTAAAATGGGCAAGTCCTTTTCATGCATATATAAATCAACTCCAAACTTATCTTTTACAAAAGCATTACCCAAAACATGGTCTATATGGCAATGAGTATTGATTAATTGTTGAACATTCAAGCCTTCAGATTTAATAAAGTTCACCAACTCGTCTTGCTCATATCCTTCATAACATCCAGGGTCAATTATGGCTGCATTTTTGCTTTCATCATATACCACATAGGTATTCTCCATAAAAGGATTAAAAACAAATTGCTTTATGTTTATCATATCATTAAAGTTTGATGCAAATTTGCTGAAATTAAAACTGTTTGCCTAAAATAAGGATTACTAAATAGTAAGACTTGTGTAAAATCAAATAGAATAAACAATATTATAATCCAATTTAAAGCATGAAAGTTGATTTCATAATAGTGGGACATGGTTTAGCTTCGGTTGCGGTGGTTGAACATCTGAAAAAACATGATGCTTCATTTGTTATTTTTTCTGATGAAAACCCTAATTCAAGCTCTAAAGTGGCCGCAGGTTTATATAACCCTATAACGGGCAGAAAAATGAAGCAAAGCTGGTTGGCAGCAGAACTTTTCCCCTATCTGGAAGAATTTTATGAAGGTTTAGAAAAATCACTAAAAAGTGATTTTCTATACAAAAAATCTATTTACAGACCTTTTCTCTCGTTAGAAGATCAAAATGATTGGATGGCTAAACAGCATTCTGACAGCCCCTTTATCAACAAAACTTTTACAAATGCTCAGTATCATGAATTTATTAATGATGAATTTGGTGGACTTCTACTTCAACACAGCGGATTTCTAGATGTTAGCAATATGCTTAATCAGCATAAAAACGCACTTTTAGAAAAGAAGCAATTCATAAAGGAAAAATTAGAATATAAGCATTTAAAAATATCCAAAGACAGAATCAACTATAAAGATATAGAGAGTAAAAAGATTATATTTTGTGATGGCCCTTTGAGTGAAAACCCTTTTTTTGATTGGCTCCCAACTGCTCCGGTAAAGGGAGAAATCCTTCATATCAAAACAGAAAAACCACTGCCTGAAGAGGTGATTTTCAATCGAGGTGTGTTTTTAGTGAATAATCCTCACCATGATTATTACAGAGTAGGAGCAACTTATGAGTGGAAAGATTTAAACTATCAGCCCACAGAGAAAGCTAGGAAACAATTGACTGACAAATTGGATGATTTACTCAATATTGATTACGAAATTTTAGAGCAAGTTGCTGGAATAAGACCTGCAAGTAAGGACAGACGACCATTAATTGGGAACCATCCAGAAAAAAAGAACGTATTTATCTTCAATGGTTTAGGCACAAAAGGAGTATCATTAGCTCCCTATTTCGCCCATCAATTTGTTAATTCAATATTTAATTTTGAAAAATTGAACGATGAAGTAAACATAAACCGTTATTATCCATTATATTCAAATTAATATGAATAGGAGAGTAATTAAATATACCACATTATTTTTCAGCATCATTTTTTTGATGATGTCTGGCTCACTATTTTCTCAAAATGCAGAAGAAGTTTATGGGAAAAGTAGAATACAATACCGCTTTTTTGAATGGAAGTATTACAGTACCCCTCATTTTGATATCTATTACTACTATGGTGGCCAAAAACTTGCAAAACAAGTAGCTGAAAATATTGAAGAAGAATTCCTGAGGATTACGGACATCATGGGTTATGCTCCATTTGATAAAACAAAAATATTCATCTTTAATAGTAATATAGACCTCAATCAAAGTAATGTTGGATTGAATGAGCCTCAATTTAATATTAGTGGTCAAACCAATTTTTTAAAAACCCATATTGAACTTGCATTTGAAGGGTCTTACAATGAATTCAATGAAGATTTAATTTACAAAATATCAAAGTTATATGTAAAGGATATGCTTTTTGGAGGCGGTATTGTTTCTGAAGTATTTCAATCTAATTCATTATTTACAGTGCCTGATTGGTTTGTGGATGGTGTTGCTGCCTACATCGCTTATGGATGGAATGCTGAAATGGATGATTTTATTCGCTCTTTTTTAATTAGGAATCAACCCAGCAACATTGATAAATTAGATGGAAAAGAAGCACAATTAGCGGGTCAGTCTATTTGGAATTTTATCTCAGAAAAATACGGTAGAATAAATATTTCCAACACTTTAAACCTCACCAGAATAATTAGAAATGAGAAAAAAAGCATTACCAATACATTAGGTATTCCTTATAAAGCTTTTTTAAATGAATATAGATATTTCTATATCAATAACTTCTCAAATATTGAGACAGAACAGCCTTCAAATAAAAATCAGCTTTCTAAACCTTGGAGAAAAAACTTAGCCTACAAATCCAAAATAAGCCCCAATGGTGAGTTTTTGGCCTATTCAATAAATAATAAAGGGAAATACAAAGTTAAAATTAGAGATATTGAAAGTGGCAGTGAAAAAACCATTCTCCGTGGGGGACAAAAAAAATTAAAGGATAATTATTATGTTGAAGCACCCGCTTTCGACTGGGGAGATAGCACTACACTAGGAATTGTCAATTATGAGAGAGGTATTAATATATTATATCTCTACAACCCTTATAATAATAAATTCCAAAAAAGAGATTTAAGAAGATTTGATCAGGTAAACCAAATAGATATTTATCCAAATGGAAAAACAGCTGTTTTAAGCGCTAATGTTAATGCTCAATCTGATCTTTATCTAATAAGCACAGGCAGGCCAAATATTAGAAGATTAACCAATGATGTATTTGATAACCTATACCCCGCCTTTATTCCTACTACAAAAAGAATAGTTTTTTCTACTAATAGAAAAAGTGATTCTCTTTCCACTGAGTTTAAATACGAGGATGTCACTGACAATTTCAATTTATTTGAGTTGGACATTGATCAACCTTCACAATTAAACCAATTAACCAACTTCTTTGGTCAAAGTACACATGTCACTATCCCTGACTCAACCACCGCATTTTATTTAAGTGACAAATCCGGGATTTTCAATTTGTACAAATTGGATTTAAATAAAAACACATCCAAACAAATAACAGCATTTGGTAGCGGAATAAAACAATATGACATCTTACCAGAATTAAATTACTTTACTTATGTCATGGATTTTAATGGCGAAGAAAAATTTTATCTGGAAAAGAATTTCAGTTCAAATGAAGGTAAATTTCTACCATCAACTTTAAGAAAGCAAGTGCAGTTAAGTAGAAATATTAATGGGCTTTCTAAAAAAACGGAAAAAGACAAAATTGAAATATCGAACGGTCCAATTAACAAATCGGAATCTACAGAAAGAGAAGCTAATAAAAAAATTAATACTGACATTCAAGATACAGGAAAGCTAAATGCAGATGATTTTGAATTTCAAAAACAAGTATTTGAAGCAAGACCAGAGGAAAGTTCTCTGTTAAAAAATCTTAACAAATTAAGAAGTAAAGCAGGCACCATGGGGCCGTTTGATTATGAACCGACTTTTACTACTGATAATGTTACCGCCTCATGGTTAATCGATCCCCTTATTGGTTTATCCGTCTATTCAAGATATCAGATGAATGATTTAAGAGAGAATAACAAATTCAACGGAGGATTTAATTTCTCATTAAGGGATTTTAAAAGTGGATTAGTTTTTGGAGAATATCAATACCTTGAAAGATTGGTTGATTATAGTGTGCGTTTTGAAAGAGAAGTATACTCTAAAAATTTAAACAATAGAGAAACTGAACAAACCTATGCATTGAATACGCTAAGCTTCGGAGGATCTTTTCCGCTTTCCAACACATCCAACATAAGTTTTAAACCTCATTTTGCATTAAAGCAATTTACCGAAACAAGCACATTTGTTCTCAATCAAAGTGGTAGTTTGAAAAAAAATCCCCTTCAAAGCGAGTTTTTATTTGGCGGGAAAGTTGAATATGTTTTTGATAATTCTGAACCCATTGGGTTAAACATGAGACAAGGACTAAGAGGTAAAGTAGCCTTTGAGAATTATACAAGTGGATTTGGAGAAGGACAGTCGTTTAGCAAACTCTATTTGGATTTTAGAAATTATCAGAAAATATTCAGGGAAATCACATTTGCTAGCCGGTTATATGCTGGAGGTTTTTTTGGTAAAAATTCTCCATATTTTATGCTGGGAGGAGTAGATAATTGGGTTTTTCAAAGAATTAATGCTCCAGAGCCTGATGAAGAGCTTACTCCTGAAGAAAATCCATTAGCACTTACAACCTCGGAAAACCCAATTTTCAACTCTAACATTTTATTTCATGAATTTGTAACAGGTTTAAGAGGTTTTCAATTAAATGAATTTAGTGGTAAAAATGTCATCCTATTAAGCAATGAACTTAGGTTCCCAATTTTCAGAGTGCTTAGCAATAATACCATGACTTCTGATTTTGCCAAAAACTTTCAGATGATTGGTTTTTATGATATTGGGACTGCTTGGCTGGGTGGAAGCCCTTGGGATCAAGATAATAGCATTAACCGACAAACTATTGAGAAGGATAATTTTAAGGCGGTCATTAGAAATTATAAAAACCCTTGGCTATCTTCGCTCGGATTAGGAATCCGAACAACATTATTAGGCTATTATGTAAGATTTGATTATGCATATCCAATAGAGGATTACATCGTGCAGGAGCCAAAATTAAGTTTAAGTATTGGCTACGATTTTTGATCCAGTTATATTTAATAAATTTCAACATTTAAGAAACAATTTAATATTCATTTCAAAATGATTTGAATATTCAACTATAGATATTTATAATCCATGATTAAATCAATGACTGGCTTTGGCAATGCTGAAGCCCAAAATGACAATATTTCAGTTGAGGTAGAAATCAAAACCCTTAATTCAAAATTTTTAGACTTATCTCTTAAGCTTCCTAAAGTCTTGAATGCTAAAGAAATTGAAATACGAAATTTAATCACTCAAAAGCTAATCCGAGGAAAAGCTTCTGTATCCATCAACATCTCAAAAAAAAATAAGCAATTGGCCTTGCCCAATATAGATCAAGAACTTTTTGCTGCATATTTGGATAAGCTTTCAGAATTAGAAGAATTAAATGGCAGAAAATTCCAAGATATCATGAAAATGTCTTTGGAAGCCCCTGAAATTATTAAATATGAGGATGATCAGCTAACTGAGGCAGATCAACTGCTGATAATTGACACGTTGAAAAATGCTTTGGAAAAATGCAATGAGTTTAGAGATGCAGAAGGAAAAACAGTTAGCGATGTTTTAGCAGGCTATATCAATACCATTTCCGAAAAATTGGAGAAAGCAAAGGAAATTGAACCTAAAAGAATGGAAAAAATCCGAACCAGACTGCAAAACAATATTAAAGAATTAACCCTATCTGTAGATTACGATCAAGAAAGATTAGAGCAGGAATTAATCTACTATTCTGAAAAGCTAGATGTAAACGAAGAAGTAGAGCGATTAGCTATTCACTTAAAATATTTCTTAGACACACTAAAAAGTAAAGCTGAATCACACGGTAAAAAGCTTGGCTTTATCAGTCAGGAAATCGGAAGGGAAATCAATACCTTAGGCTCCAAAGCCAATGATTCTGATTTGCAAGAACAGGTTATTCAAATGAAAGAGGAGCTTGAGAAGATAAAGGAACAGAGTTTGAATGTTTTGTAAAAGAAGGGCTTGGCAATAAATACCAAGCCTTTTTTATTATTAATAAAAATCGAATTCCACTTCCTGAGTTCCATCGCCCTCCGTCATGCGGAGAGTTTTAATTTCCCCTCCTACTTCAGTGTGAACCAAATTCGATTGGGTATCAAACTCATCAAACAAAACCGTATTAGTGATTCTAAATAATTTCGGTTTTCTTACTTTATAGATTTCCTGATATACCCAAAGCACATTTTCCTCTAATTCGCTACCGATATAGGTGATTTCTTTTTCTTTTCCATCAATTTCAACGGCAAATCTTTTGGAATAATAATCCTTTACCATCTCATCAATTTCAGTTGTGCTTTCCATTGCCAAAATATCAAGCCTTACATTATAATGCTTATTCAACGTCTGCTCAAAATCATCCACAAATACTTTGTGCATAATCTGAACTGACTTGCTATCCTCCTTATAAACCAAATCCGTGATGGAAACATAAAAGGGATGAAGCATTCCGCTAAGCATCCAGAAAAAACCGATAATAAAATTACTGTATAACATTTTTGAAAGTCTCGTGTCTGTTTTACAAAATTATGGTAATATTATGTTTTGTTACCATAAAACTGATAATTTAAATAATAGAGCCTATTAGGCAAATACTTGAGTTGAATGAGTAACTATTTGACAATCTGTACCAAATAGCAAAAATTATTATTAATTATAAGGTCATATAAAAAAAAATTATGTCAACTTTTAAAGCCTACTTTCTAGAAGGACTTGATCACATATTGGATATTAACGGATACGATCACATTTTATTCGTTTTAGCATTAGCTGCCATTTATTTAATGCGCGATTGGAAGAAAGTATTAATCTTGATTACCGCTTTTACCATCGGTCACTCCATTACACTGGCACTATCCACATTAGATTATGTAAAAATAAATCCTGAATTAATAGAATTTTTGATCCCAGTTACAATCTTTATAACCGCTTTTGCCAATCTATTTAAAAAAGAACGGGATTTGAAAAGCTCTGGAAACATGCAATTAAATTATATTTTTGCTTTGCTTTTTGGTCTAATTCATGGATTAGGATTCAGCAATTACCTGAAAGCAATTTTAGGCAAAAACAGTTCAATTGTCATGGAGTTGTTAGCCTTTAATGTGGGATTAGAAGTAGGGCAAATCATCATTGTGCTGGTCTTCTTAGTTTTATCTTTTATCTTTATTGACCTTTTTGGAATGAAAAGAAGAGATTGGGTGCTGATTGTTTCCAGCGCCATTGCGGGAATAGCCGTAACAATCATGATGGAAACAAAATTTTGGTAAGTAGTACATTAAATTAAAATAGATATGAAGAGAATATTTACCGCCTTTATGGCACTTTTTGCTTTTGCAGCAACTGCTCAAGAGTACAAAAACCAAGGCAAATTCGAGCAATTGGATTATATGCTAAGGTCACCGAATGTTTATAGAACAGCTTCAGGTGCACCAGGTCACATGTATTGGCAACAAAAAGCCGATTACAAAATTGACGTAACTCTAGACGAGGGGAAAAATCAAATCATTGGTTCTGAAACCATCACATACACCAACAATTCGCCAGATGATTTGACTTATTTATGGGTCCAGTTGGATCAAAACATGCGCGCAAAAAACAGCATGACTTATGATGTGTCTGAAACAAGTGTTCCAGACAGAGCGAGCGAAGGACAAATAGATCGCATGATGGGTTATCCTGATTATGATGGTGGTCATAAAATTCAAAAATTGGTCGATGCTGAGGGCAATGATATGAATTACACCATCAACAATACCATGATGAGAATTGATTTGGACGAGCCTTTAAAAGCAGGTGAAGAAATTTCATTCTCTATTGATTGGTATTACAATATTAATGATAGAGCCAGAATGGGCGGTCGCGGTGGATTTGACCACTTTGAAGATGATGGCAATACGGTTTATACCATTACGCAATGGTTCCCTAGAATGGCGGTTTACAATGATTTTGAAGGATGGCAAAATAAGCAATTCATTGGAAGCGGTGAGTTTGCATTGCCTTTCGGAGATTATGAAGTGAACATTACCGTTCCGGAAGATCATATTGTTGCTTCTACAGGCGAATTACAAAATGCTGATGCAGTATTAACTGAAGATCAATTAGAGAGATGGGAGAAATCAAAAACGGCTGATGATCCCGTTTTAATTGTAACCAAAAAAGAAGCAGAAAAAGCAGAGAAAAGTAAAGCGAAAGGCACGAAAACCTGGACATACCATGCAGAAAATGTTCGTGACTTTGCATTTGGTTCATCTCGGAAATTTATTTGGGATGCAATGGGCGTTGATATTGAAGGCAAAACCGTAATGGCCATGTCTTATTACCCAAAAGAAGCTTGGGGATTATGGGATAAATATTCTACAAGAGTAGTTGCACACACTTTGGAAGTTTATTCAAGAATGACTATTCCTTATCCTTATCCAGTTGCTATATCTGTAGAAGCTGCAAACGGTATGGAATATCCGATGATTTGCTTCAACTATGGAAGACCAGCTCCAGACGGCACTTATTCAGCCAGAACTAAATATGGAATGATAGGTGTAATTATTCATGAGGTTGGGCATAACTTCTTCCCAATGATCGTAAATTCTGATGAGCGCCAGTGGACATGGATGGACGAAGGATTAAACAGCTTTGTGCAATTTGTGGCAGAACAAGAATGGGAACCAAACTATCCAAGCAGAAGAGGCCCTGCAGGAAATATTGTTTCCTACATGAAAGGAGACAAAGACAATATCCGTCCGATAATGACTAATTCTGAGAATATCATACAATTCGGAAATAATGCTTACGGAAAACCTGCAACTGCTCTTAATATTTTAAGAGAAACTGTAATGGGCAGAGATCTTTTTGATAAAGCGTTCAAAACATTCTCTGAAAGATGGGCATTCAAACACCCTACCCCAACTGACTTTTTTAGAACAATGGAAGATGCATCTGCAGTTGATTTAGATTGGTTCTGGAGAGGTTGGTTCTACAGCATTGATCATGTTGACATTGCAATTAATGATGTGGAATGGTATAAATTAGATTCCCAAAATCCTGATGTGGAGAACAAAATCAAAAAAGAAAGAGCTGAAGAAGACAGCTACCACGTAACGCCTGATAAAAACAGAGAAGAAGGCATCACAACAGTGGTAGACAAGCATCCTGAATTGAAAGATTTCTATAATAGCTACGATCCTTTTGAAGTAGATAGCGATGACAGAAAAGCCTATAAATCATTTAGAGCTTCTTTGACTGACAAAGAAGAAGCATTATTGGATGGTGGATATAATTTCTACGAAGTGAAATATGAAAACAAAGGTGGATTAGTAATGCCAATCATTGTGGAAGTTACATACAAAGACGGAAGCAAAGAAACCTTAAAATATCCTGCTGAAATCTGGAGAAAGAGAGAAAACACTGCCACTAAAGTAATTATTTCTCAAAAAGAGATTGTTCAATTTCAGGTGGACCCTAAAAGAGAAACAGCTGATGTAGATGAAGAAAACAACTACTGGCCACCAAGAAGCATTCCTAACAAATTTGAATTATATCAAAGAAGGAATTCTACTCCAAGAGGACAGTCACCAGCTGACAATGAAATGAGTAGAAATAAATAATATTTCACCGTAAAATAGTAAAGGCAGGGAACCACCCCTGCCTTTTTTGTTAACCTAAACTAAACCATTTATTGTTTTACATGAATAGTCTTATGATTTCAACCAAGCTTTGGCATCTTCCAAGCTGTTGAAATATTGAAAATTTAATTTCCCTTTCTGCTTATCTAAAATATTTTTAGCTGCGAATTTTCTAAAAACATCTTTTGAAACCACTACTGCTATTTTCTCTACTTCTTGAGCTGCTTTAGGAATCAGAGAGTCAGACACCCACTTTTGATCATCTAAAGACAATATTCCGGCATCCGTATTATTTTGAAGCCAATTTTTGATTTGTGGTTGCTTACATAAATCGTAATTCGCTAACATTGCAGCACGATAATCTTCGCTTTTCAAACTTCCATGAAAAGTAATCATTGCTGCTTTAACATCAGTCTGTTCTTCAATGGTAACTTTTTCTGATTGATTAATTAAAGTTGACATATTTTTATAATATTTTATACAATGCAAAAGTAAGGCGCAGGTTTAAAAATGTTTTATTTAGCTGACTTATAAAGTTACAGAAGTAGTTCTTTAGTATGTTTTCAATTATTTTGCCCTGAAATATTTGAACTTACCAGAACAGCTTATGTCAATAATGAGAATTAAACTATTTTATTTTATTATTTTTCGATATTTCAATTTTAAATTCTGAATTTTGAATTAAAATTAAATGTAATAAAATTTTATACTGATTAAATTTAATTAAAAACACATTCAATGAAGAAGTATAACCCTCAACAGTTAGCCTTGCGAAACGGACAGGATAGAGAAGAAATCTGGATAGCTTATAAGGGAATTATATATGATGCAACCAATTCCAAACTATGGAGAAATGGAACACATTACGAACATTGGTCAGGACAAGACTTAACGAATGAGCTAAAAGATGCTCCACATACAGAAATGGTGTTTGAAAGATTAAATGTAATAGGAGAATTAATCCAATGAATCAGTTGGGCTAACAGGCTTATGGATACTTTCCTCTATTCTAATATCTGTCTCTTTTTCATTTCCTTCCTCTTTATTAAAGGATATTAAAACAAAAGGAATTAGAAAAAAGGTTAGGATTATATACACAAAACCAGCTATTCTAAATTTCATAGCTAAACGCCCAAAAGACTTTGCCATTTTCACTGGAATATTTCTTATAATCGGAAAGGGTAGAAAAATCAACACACCTATCAAATTGAAAAATAAATGAACCAAAGCTATACTTACTGCAGCTTCAGATTTAAAAAGTGCTGCAATTAATGCCGTAATGGTAGTCCCAATATTTGCACCTAAAATAAAAGTAAAACTTTGCTTCAAGCTTATTTTTCTTGTTGCCACAAATGGGACAATCACTGATGTTGTTACCGAGCTGCTTTGAACACCAGCTGTAAAAACGATCCCCCAGAAAAAAGAGCGATAAGGACTTCCAAAGAAATATTTTTGTAAAAATTCCCTTGAACCACCTGTAATAGATCTATATAAAGTCTTAGATAAAAATTTTACTGTTATGGCTAGCATCACAAATGAAGAAATTGCCAAAACAACAGGATAAGGAATTAAATCACCAATAAACAATACTATTGGCTTAGTAAACAGAAAGTATCTAAATTCAGAATCTTGGGCTACATAATCAGCTCCTAAAATGAAATTAGAAGCTGCGGAGGAAAGCTTAGTCAATACTCCATAATTATATTCTAAAGGAAATAGTATAGCAACCACTAGAATATTAAAGAAATCATGGACTACACCTGCTCCTATAGCTTTTCTAAATTCATCACGATTGGTGATAAAACTCAAAGAAACCAAAGTACTGGTTAAAGTAGTTCCAATATTCGCCCCCATTATCATAGGAATTGCATCAGAAAACTCAATAGGGCCAGAAGCCACAATAGCCACAATCATAGATGTGCTGGTACTACTACTTTGTATAATAGCGGTAATCAACAATCCTATAAAAAGACTAATAAATGGATTTGCTGTAAGGTTTATGATAGAATTGGCAATATCCTTATTCAGTAATCTAAAGGAATAGCCAATAAAATCTATCGCCAATAGGAATAGAAAAATATTAAAAGTAATCAATACCAGCCTTAAAAAGGTTGATTGCCACTTCTGTTCGCTATTTAAAACTGGATTGCTGATAATTTACTATTTTCTAAGGGTATTATAAAGTGCAAAATTAACTGCAATATTTTTAGTAATTGCATTTGCAAAGTAAAGCAATTGTTAAGATTTAAATATTACCTCAGTTAACCTAAAGTTAACATTACATCTACTTATTTGTATAAAAAAATAAGTATTGTAAATGCAATTAACATTCAAGTAACATTGTTAACAATTTTTTAACTCATTGTTTCATTAAGATTAATTAGCTTTGTGTCTGAAACATAATTTTGCTAAAAGGCAGTATTGAATCAATTTTTTTATGGCTAAGAAACCATTCCTTAAGTACAACAGAAATACAGTTTCTGAAGTTACCTACAAAACCTTTGAAATAGCTAAAAAGGAAAAAGCTTTCATTACTATGATAGCTATTTTCACATTTGTTTGTGGCATTATAAGTCCTTACCCTCAAATTGCCATGTGGGTGGGTTTTGGTTTGGCAGCCTATTCCGCTATTGCAAATGATAGTATTCAGACTATTGGGACATTTATAGCCTCTAATAGCAAGAAACCGTGGTGGATATTATGGTTATTTATGGGATTAATTTTCCTTGCAACTGTTCTTTACAGTTGGATTGTTTTTGATGGGGATGTAAGTAGCCAAAGGTTATTAACCAAAGGATTTGATAAAGCACCCACTTCATTTAGCTTCTTGCAATTAGCTGCACCAATTCTGTTATTGGTTCTGACGCGATTTAGAATGCCAGTTTCTACAACATTCTTACTTTTAAGCGCATTCTCCACTCAAGCATCCTCCATAGGAGCAATGATTGGTAAAAGTTTAACTGGATACGGATTGGCTTTTATTACAGCCATTTTTGTGTGGTTTCTAGTTTCCAAATTTGTCTCTAAATACTTTAAAAGTAAAAAACCAGCTAAATTCTGGACTCCTATCCAATGGATTATTAGTGGAGCATTATGGTCCGTTTGGATTTCCCAAGATGCTGCCAATATTGCGGTTTTCCTTCCTAGAAGCTTAAATGTTTATGAGTTCATAGGTTTTGCAGGCTTTATTTTCATCGGGATGGGAATTTTATTCTTCCTTAAAGGAGATAAAATACAAAGCATTGTAAATGAAAAAGCAGGTGTTACCGATATTAGAGCTGCCACGATTGTAGATTTTGTATATGCTATTTTACTTTATTATTTCAAAGTGATTAGTACAGTGCCAATTAGTACGACTTGGGTTTTCATCGGTCTATTAGGCGGTAGAGAAGTAGCC